>CANBTZ010000072.1 GCA_947372495.1 Comamonadaceae bacterium
TTATCGTAAAAACCCCAAACTGAAGACCTGCGGGCGCAGCTTGTCGGTCAGGGCTTGGTAGGCCTGCTCAAACGGCGTGAAGTTGACGGGGGCGGTGTCGCCGCTTTTGTTGCGCTCGGCCAGGGCGTTGCGGATTTGGTACCAGCCCATATCGGGGCGGTTTTGCAGAGTTGGCCGCACGTTAATTGCAGGACGCTTACTCTCATCTCTGTGTTTCTAAAGTTCAATACACTTATGCTAAGTAAATTTAAATAATTAATATCTTAATAATGAGCAAGGTGTTGGGCAGCGAAAAATCAGCTATCTAAGAACGTTGCCTTTAGTGGACATTGACGTTAACCAGAGTTGCCAAATTCCTCGACAGGACAGGGACAGGGACAGGGATAGGGATACCGAGAAAATTTTCAAGGGAGTGATTTATTGAGCGCAAACTTATTTTTTGAAGCCGAACGGCAGAAGTTCTTCCGGCCTTTAAGCAGTTCCCGACGGGAGCTTGTTTCAGCCTGTTTGCGCGCGCTGTTCGAGCGGCTGCACGGCCCAGCCGCAGACTACGCCCACAACCTAAACAGAGAAGCCCTCAAGGAGCTCATTTCCCCGGTCGTGCGTGAGCACCAGAGCGAGCTCGACACCGAGGCCGACCAGGACGAATTCAACACCGCGGACGCGGCAGACCCCCAGCAGCTCACCACCACGGTCATACGTGCCTTGTTGCGCGATGGCTGGTTGGAACAGTACCCGGACCGCAATGGCCTGGTCACTGTATTCCGCTTCTCACGGCCTGGCAAATTGTTCGCAGAGGCCTTCTGGGCGCTCAACCGCCCCAGTCGTAGCCGACAACGCAACATGCGCGGCTGCCGCAATGCCCTTGAGGCCGCACTGAGCGAACGTGGCGACGCCCACGACCTCGTAGACGCCTATGAATACGCCGAAAAGGTCATCGAAGACCTGACCGACGGCATCGACTACCTGCAGGAACGAATTCGGCACCTCATGCAGGAAGCAACGGTGCACTCCCAATGGGATGACTTCGTGGAGTTCCTGGACCGGTTTCAACGGGACTACTCCAAGCAACTGACCGCTGACAGCGCAACGCTTAACCGACAGGTTATTCGACAAAAGATTGAACTGCTTCGGGTCAGCTTAGACAGCCAGAAATACAAGCGCGTTGAAGAGCAGCTTCAAGACATTGCTCAGTGGGCTGTCAAAGAACATACCGGCCCGTCGGTGTTCGAATGGCTGTTGGACCGTATCGATGACATCGTCAATGCCGCCTGCGACACGAAGCAGCCCACGTTCGTGCGTGCCATGGACACCTACATTCGCCGTATCACGGGCCTCGTGCAGCAGTCCATGATGCTGCGCACCGGGCAGAACCGCCATTCCTACCTCAAAGTCATCTCCAAGCTCGCCGAACGCGACAAAGCCGGGCAAGACAAGCTTTTGCAGACCATTGGGGCGCAGATTTCTTGCGTAGAAATCCGCCTCTTGGACCCATCCAGCTTCAAATTGCGGTCTGCCGCACAGCGACGCAAAGCCGCCACTATTTCCATACAACCCCGCGCCAGCCGCGCCGCGCGCCTTGAATCGTTCATGAAGCGCGCCGAATCGGAAGCCTTTGCGGTCGCCAACGAAGAGCTTGCGAGCAAGCTGCGGGGTGACCTCCGTTTGTTCCAGCACCCTATCCGCTTGTCATCATTGCCGCCGGAGACGGCTCGAGACCTCATCAGCAACATGCAAGCCGTTGAGGCCGTGCGCAACACCAAGGGTCGGGACTTGACTGCCACAAGGCTTCCAGGCCGCGTAGAGAACGAGTTCTACAGCGGCTACGACTACGAATTTGATTTCAAGAAGGATTTATGAGCCTCACCACCGAACTGCGCGAAAAGCTGGCGAGTACCACTGTCACGATGGAACGGTTTCGTGAAATCGCAACCCGTTTGTTGTCATATGGCGTGCTGGTGCGAGACGAAGACCGCACAGAACAGGCGCTGTACGACGAAACGCGCCAGGTGGAATCTTTGTTGTCTGAGTACTTTGAGGTAGTGGGGATGTACCTGCACCATGACATCAACGCCCAGTTCTTCCGCCTGTATGCCCCCGGTGCGGTTGTTGACGGCCTTCCTGAGGACACGTTCTCGCCGGTACCGTCACTGAAGGCACGGGTGTCTACCGACTTCGTGGCTGCCGCCATAGCGCTGCGGTTCCTCTATCAAGAAAAGCTGAACCAAGGGCTCATCGACACCCAGGCAGAGGCGCTTATCAGCGTTGACGACCTCGCGTTGACGCTTCTGTCCCAGCTCAAGCGGCAGCTCCCTGAGCGCGACGGTGAGCGTATGAGCCTTCTGGCGGAGCTGAAAAGGCACCGCCTGCTCCGATACTCATCCACGTTCAGCGTGAGCGATGAAGACGCCTACCTCGCGATACGCCCAACCATCTTGGGTGTTGTCAGTAATGAAGCCTTAGCCGTTGCCATGGATGCCGACGGTGAAATTGAACCTGTCGTGCAGGTTGAGGAGTCCCCAGAATGAAACTAGACCGACTGATTCTCGTAAATTGGGGGCAGCTGCGACCTGGCAACTTTGAAATGGGCGACATGACACTGCTGACCGGAGAAACCGGCTCTGGCAAGTCAACGATGCTCGATGCATTGCAGACGGTCATGACCGCAGCTAACAAAGGCGTCATGAATTACAACCCCGGCCAGGACGAAGTGACTCAGGGCCAGCGCCGCGGCAAAACCAAGCGCACGCTGGAATCCTACGTTGTCGGCGCAGAGTACAACAACTTCTCCCGCAAGGACGGAGCGCAAGGCTACATGGCCGCCGTGTTCCGCCCGAGCAAGGGTGAAGAACACTTGAAGCCCTTCACCGCCCTCGTTGCAGCCTCCGCACGTGTGGAAGGCGCCACAGCCGATACGCGCCAAGCGAAATTGGAGAGCCTGCAGCTCATCATCGTGGATGAAGCCGCTTTGACTTTCGAAGATTTCATGAAGGACGTCGAGACCAATGAGTGCATTGCTGTGGACCGCATCGCGCGGCACCTGCAGTCCAAATTCAGCCGAGTCCAAGATTTCAATGAAAAGAAGATGGACTACTTGTGCGCGCTGTACGGGCGCTTTCGGGGCAAGTCCAGCGTAACCAAGGAGGAGGCGACCAATGCAGCCAAGGCTTGGGTTCAGTCCATTGCTTACCGCCCTATCGGCTCGGTTCATGAATTGGTGCGCGACGAGATTCTGGATTTCGACGAGCGGCAGCTCCAGCAAGACATCGAACGCATCAGCGGGCTAATGAAGCAGGTCAGCAATCTGCGGCAAGAAAGCGTGCGTCTGCAAGCCAGCGTTGTTCGGCTTACAACCTTGCAGACCGCTATTGACCAAACCGCCAAGGCCCATGAAGCCCATGTGATGCAAGGCATGCTGGTCGCAAAAATCCAGCTGAGCAACGACGATGCAGCCATAGAGTCCAAGAAGAAGCTCATCAGTAAGGCAGACGAGGCCGTCGTAGAAGAGAACGGGAAAATCAAGTCGTGGAACGCGCGACTGGCGGTCATTGACGACCAGCGTGTGCAATTGACGGCCCAGCTTCAGGGTATCCCCGTGCACAACCAGAAGATGGAGCTTGATAGCAATCTGGCCAAGGCTACGGCCACTGCACGAGCTAGTCTGGAGGAGCTGTCGCTTTCCCTGATAGCTGCCGGCCTGTTGGAACAGCGCTCAAAAGAATTGATTTCAAAGCCGATTCCGGAGTCCTTCAAGGAATTGCAGAAAGCCGTAGACCGCGTTGCCAAGGCTTATGGGCAAGTCGACTTCCCCCGTCTAGCGGCCTGCCGTGACAGCATTGCAGAAGCGGACAAAGGCGAAGAGTTGAACGTCTGGAAGTTGGACAACGTGGTTTCTGCACTGTCCGGAATCAACCAAGGCATCGACAATTTGCACGAAGCACTGGTTGGTATGGACGAAAGTGTGTTCATGGCGATTTCAGTTGAGACGACCACGGTTTCACAGCTTAAAAACAAGGCTGACGATAAGGTGCGTGATTTGGGCAGTCAGAAGTCCCGACTTGCAGAAGGTAAGGTCTCCTATCTCTCCTATGTTCAGCGGGGGCTGGACTTGCTCAATGAACAGTTCCGTGATGCCAATGCACAAGTCTTGTGTGACTTGGTCGAGCCCAAGTCGGAAAAGTGGCAGACGGCTATTGAGGGGTACTTGGGGAACGCGCGCTTCAACGTCATTGTTGCCCCAGAGTGGGAGCGCAGGTGCGTGGACTTTCTCAAGTCACGCGCCAACTCTGCAAAAATTATCCAGGGTGCAATGTGTCTGAAGGACGCCGAGGGCAAGGTACTGCCAACCGACTCCATCGTCCGAGAGTTGAAAGCGGCCAACCCCATTGCATGGGCGTACTTGGTCGAGCAGTACGGTGGCGTTGTCAAGGTCGCCGATACCGAAGCTTTGCGACATACCAAGCGTGGTGTAACTCTGGACGGTATTGGTTCTGGAAGCCGCTCCATGTTCACCGCTGAGAACAAGTCGAACAATGTCTTTGGTATCAAGGCGCGTGAACAAGCCCTTGCCCAGGTAACGAAGGACTTGGAAGTCGCGGAAGGTGAGGCTCTGGCGTTGGGAGCCACCCAGGCGTTCTTGGGCTCGATAAAGTCTGCTTTGCAAGGCCTGAAGGCGCCACGCTTTGACGCCAGTGCGTTGCGAGAAGCGGCCAACTTAATTGAAAAGACTTGCGCGTCCCTGGAGACCCTGGACATCACCGAACTCACCGTGATGCAGGAGGAGCTATTGCGGATTCAGGGCGAAATTCGTGACATCAATTCAAGCATTACGGCCGCAAACCAAAGGGTCGGCGAGCACAACAGCGCCATGGCCACTGCGGACGCTGCCATCAAAGGGGTTCAAGCAAGTAAGCAAGACCACTTGAAAGCGCTAGAGTGGCACATCCAAAAGCTCAAGAAGTTGGTTGTGTCCAACCCCGTATTCACCTATCCGGCGCTGGTGGCCGAGATTGACGAAAGGCTTGCGCAAGCACCGGTAACCCTGGAGGCAGCAAAGAGCGCACTCGGTGACCTGGCGGTCAAGCCCGGCAATCTGCTGGTGGACGCCCGTGAGGCGCTGACCGAATACAACAATCAGGCCAAGTCAGACGAGCGGTTTGTCGTCACACTTACTGCCTGGCACGACACCCAGTCGTTTGACGCCACCTACGATGCACTGGTCGAAATGGCTCAGGTGGTTGTCAAGACATTGGACGGACTGCGAAGCATTGGCTTGTACAACAACAGCCGCGAGCTGGATAAGGCCGAAAAGTCTTTCCATGATGTTTTTACAAAACAGTTTTGTGTGGAAATCAAGAGCCGGGTGGATGACGGTATCCGTACCTTGCGCCAAATGAATGGCGAGCTCAAGAACTTGAAATTCGGTTCCGACAGCTTCAGCATTGACTGGTCGCGTTGGGAACCAGAGTTCGAGGATTACCTCAGCTTCTTCGAGGCGGTAACAAAGCTTGCGGATTCGTCTGAGCCGATGGACCTGTTCGGAGACGTCACCCTCACCGACCGGCACGCCAATATCCGTGACAAGCTGGTCAAGCTACTGCTGGATGACAACCAAGAGCGCGCGACAAAAGAGCTCATGCGCATTGCCGACTATCGTAATTATCGACACTACGACATCATCAACGATACGTCGAGCGGTGGGCGCGTCAAGCTCTCCGAGTGGGGTACCGGCTCCGGTGGCCAGCTAGAAACCCCTGCGTACATTGTTCGCGCGGCTGTCGTCACGAACCGGTTGAAGCTCTTTGAGAAGACCCCCAGCCTGAAACTGCTGGTGAACGATGAGTCGTTTGCCAAGATGGACGAGCCACGTGCACGTGCGGTGTTGAGTTTCTTGCGCGACAAGCTGGACCTACAAATCATCAGTGCTATGCCGACAATGAAAGCTGGCGCTCTTAAGGACGAGTTCAATCGCGAGTACAGCTTCACGCGACTGGGTGTTGCCAATGGGGAGCTCGACTTCATTTCCGAATGTGACGAGCGCATTTTCAAGGAAGACAAGATGCGTGAGCTGTGGGAGCGGCAGCGCGTGCTGGCCCGTGAAAAGGCAAAGCAACTCTTTGACCTCTCTAACCCAGAGGAAACCACAGATGACGAACCTGACGAAGTGGCCGTGGAGGGCAAATGACAGAACCGCTTTGGCTACAAAGCCAGCCCATTCAAGCCCTGCTCAACCACCTTGTTGACAAAACGGATAGCGCCGAACAGCGCGGGAGTTCCAACGCGCAGACGATACCGCTGACTGCAACTACGTGGCCAGCGCTCTATCGGGCCCCGATGGAGTCCGACAAGGAGTTCCTTTGGGAACAATTGCTGGCGCTGGTCAAGCTGGGTTGGTTCCAAGTTACCCCAGTCACTGCCAGTCGCTCAGTAGCTGGCTATGACGAAAAGCCCCGTATCAAGTTGCTGGACATCGAGGCAGTCCGTAAGGCAACAGGCCGCATTGAGCGCCAGAAGACCGCGTTGGAGCGGTGGAGGGAGGCCTTGGCCCTGCACCTTGACGCAACTGATGAGGTCAAGAAGGCTGCTGGGGACTACTGCATCGACATGCCTGACCGTGAGATGGCTGAAGTCGTGGAGCGTTTGAATGGGCTCAAAGCCTTGGCTGGCACACCCATGCTGCTGCGGGAAGTGTCTGCTCGGCTTTTCTGGGGAATGTCAAAGGTATTGGATAACCGGCCTGGCCTAGTGGCCGCAATCTTGGGGGTGGATGAATGCCCCTTTTCTGAGTCTCCTGTTCAACTGCAGGTCTACTTGCCCCGTGGTTGCTTCAGTGGGGTTCTATTTATCGAAAACCTTATGAGCTTTGAGCAGGCGATACGCGCCAAAGGGCATTCCTTCTCTAAGCTGGCCTTGGTGTACGCCTCTGGGTTCAAAGGCAGTGCGACGCGTCTTCGAACTCGAGGAGCTGTTTCACTGTTCTTCTCCAACCAAGGGGAACTTGGGGCCGACAGCGTGAACAACTTTGATAACTGGCTGTTCGGTAATAACATCGCACATCCCGTCTCGTTCTGGGGTGACCTGGACTGGTCAGGCATGCGCATTTTGGCGGCCATGCGAAACAACTTCCCAGGGATGCAAGCGTGGGAGCCGGGATATCAACCAATGCTTCAAAGCCTGTTGGCGGGTCAGGGGCACTCGCCTGAGGCTTCGGCCAAAAAAGGGCAACGACCGATGCTGGTTTTTGGCTGTCCGTATGCCGACGCCCACCTGATACCAGCACTTGCTGCACATGGCCGGTTTGTGGACCAAGAGCAATTCACGCTTTAGGCGCCCTACCTCACGCCAATGCGGCACAAAAACCAAACAATTAAGGTTGAAGATTGAACATGCGGACTATCCGGAGCATTCGGTGGTTTATTTTTGGCGGGTGCTGAAAGGACCTTGCATGGTGGCTTGCTTGCGCATTCACAATCGTCGGGCAGCCATCGTCAACGAGCTATTTTGTGATTAGGCAGTTCACATTCCTGTCGTTAGGGAAGCATCTTGTCGCCAACAGCATACACGCGTTGATCGCGCAGACCCTGCACACATTCGGCCAAGGCCCGCAGCATGCCTTTGCCAACGTCTTCAAAGCCGGGGTGCTCGGTCATGTTCCGGCGCACTTCGTGGCCCACGTCGGCTACGGCTTCACCAAGTTCTTGGAGGGTTTGCGCTTGATATTTACGTCAATAAATCGAGGTATCGAACTGTTTATTGATGTAAATATCAAAAAATCCACGACAAATCAGCCGTGACAGCTCACAAGCAATGTCAATGCAGGCCCTGATGGGTGACTCAGGTTCTGCTGTTTCAGCCTTGCAGCTTTTGCAAATACGCATCCAGCTTCACAAACGTCCCCCCAAAGCCTACCTCCATGCCCGGCCGTGCCACATCAAAGGTCTGACAGCCAATCTCGTCGCTTTCGTGCGGCAACCAGGTGATCGTCACACGGGTGCTGTTGCCATCGACAACTTCAAACGTGGTGGTGACGTGCATGTACTTCGGCCAAGTGGGGGCCATCGGGTGTGCGCCCAGGCCGCCTTCGCGGGTTGAGAAGCTTTGCAGATGCACCAGTCGCTCGGGCGCCGCGATGTCCAGGAACTCTTGCTTGCCCCACATCTCCATGCCCGCTGGCCCTTGGATACCGTAGTGGTAACGCCCGCCCACGCGAAAGTCCATGTCGGTGTGGATGTTGTGAAAGCCCTCGGGGCTCAACCACTGCGCCAGGTGATGCGGCTGTGTGTAGACCTCGAACACCAGCGGGCGAGGTGCATGAAAGACGCGGGAAATGACGAAGGGGGTGATGGTGGTCATGGCGTTCGCGTAGCGTGTTGAAGGCGGTTGCGAATTCTAAGACGACATCCTCGACAACACATCAAACACCGCCGCCGTGTCGTGCTCGGCGTGCCCCAAGGCCATGGCGGCGTTGTAGACGGGGACCGTCGCGGCAAACAGGGGCGCAGGCACTTGGGCGTCGGCCAACGCAGCGGCAATGAGCTTCATGTCTTTTTGCCAGATGCCGACTTTCATGGTGGGCGTGTTCCAGCCTTGGCCTTGCATCAGCGGGCCACGCACTTGCAGCATGCGCGAGCCGCCTGCGCCGTCGCTCAGCACTTTGACCGCATCCTTCGGCTGGATGCCCCACCGCTTGCCCAGCAACAGCGCTTCGGCGGTGGACACGTTGTGGATGGCCACCAGCAGGTTGGCCATCAGCTTCATCTTCATGCCGTTGCCAAAGGCGCCCAGGTCAAAGCAGTTTTTTGAAAAGCCTGCAAAGACGGGTGCCAGTTTTTTGATCGCGGCTTTGGGCCCGCTGGCATACATCGTCAGGTCTTTGTGCACCGCTTGCGCGCCTGTGCCCGACAAGGGGCAGTCGAGCATGACGATGCCCTTCGCGTGCAGTGCATCGCGGGCGGTGGTTTTGTCGGCGATGTCGAGCGTGCTGGTTTCCACCACCAGCAGCTTGCGGTGGCCGGACTCGGCGATCTGCTGCGCCGCACCGTGCAATGCTTCGGGGCTGGGCAATGCGCAAATGATGACGTCTACCGTACCTGCCATGTCGCCCGCGCTGGCGCAGGGTGTGCCCCCGGCCGCTTTCAGGCGTTTCATGGCTTTGGGGTCGGGGTCGTAGCCGCTGACCACAAAGCCCGCCTTGACCAGGTTGGCGGCCATGGCCCGGCCCATGATGCCCACGCCCAACATGCCCACGCGCTGGATGGGCGAAGCGGGTTTTGGGGTGCGTCGTGTTTTGGGCGCTGTGCTCATGGCTGCGCTTCCAATGAAACGGTGGGCGAGAAGGATGTGGACCGCAGCATCTTGGTGCTTTGTTCCACGACCACGTCCAGCTCCTGAAGTGCCTGGCGGTAGACTGCCCAGCCAGGGTCGGCCTCCATCAGGGCGCGGCGGCGTTCGCGTTCGGCCAGGCTGGCAAAGCCCCACAGGTGCACCACCTCGTTGAGCGGACCGATCTCAGACACATAAAAGCCGATCAAGTGCCCCAGGTATTTGAGCTGCAGCGGCAGCGCTGCGCGCTCGTACAGCTTCAAAAAGTCGCCTGTGCGCAGGGCTTTGATGGTGTAAGTGCGGTGCTCAACGATCACGGTGCTGTCCTCATGCTGGTTCTCATTCCGCCTTGATGCCCAGGTCGTTGATCACCTTGTTCCAGAAGGCGTAGTCGGAGTTGGCCACGGTGTCGAGCGCAGCCGCGCTGGTGCCTGTGGGCGTGAGGCCCAGGTCAATCAGGCGGGCTTGAATTTCAGGCAGCTTCACGATCTTGACGATCTCGGTGTTGAGCTTGGCGATGATGTCGTTGGGGGTGCCTGTGGGCGCAAAGATGCCGTGCCACGAACTGCCGATCACGCCGTTGACGTCGAGGTTGGCGTCAAACTCGGTCATGGTGGGCACGTCGGGCAGGCCGGGGATGCGCTGCGCACCCGAGATGCCCAAGGCCTTGACCTTGCCCGCCTTGATCAGCGGAATCGCGGTGGTCGAGGCTTCGACCGACAGACTGATGAGGCCGCTCATCACATCGGGCGAGGGGTTGGTTTTGTAGGGCACATGGTTGAGCTTGATGCCCAGCCGCTGCGACCACACCTCCAGCGCCACATGGGGCTGCGAGCCGACGCCCAAAGAGGCAAAGTCGATCTTGCCGGGGTTGGCTTTGGCGTAGGCCACCAGCTCTTTCATGTTGTTGTAGGGCGCTTTGGGGGTGGCGGTCAGCACATGGGGCACTTGCAGAATTTGGGCCACGGCCTTGAAGTCGCGCGGTGGGTTGTACTTGGCGTCCCGGTACACATTGGGGGCGATGGCGTGTGTGGCCTTGACGCTGAAAAACAAGGTGTAGCCGTCAGCCGGTGCGGTGCCTGCCGCCACGGCGCCGATCATGCCGCCCGCGCCGGGTTTGTTGTCGACCACCACGGGCTGGCCCAGGGCCACGCTCAGCTTGTCGCCAATCAGGCGCGCCACCACATCGGGCGAGATGCCTGCCGGGAAAGGCACCACCAGCTTGATCGGGCGATTGGGGTAGCCCGCAGTCTGCGCAAAGGCGCTGGGCGTCGCGATGAGCGTGGTGCTGAGTGCGGCAGTGGTGGCCAAGGCGAGCAAATGACGGCGTTTCATGGTGTTGTCTCCTGATATTTTTGTTGAGCGAAAGAAAAGGGAGGGGGAATCGTGGGCCAGCGTGTCAGCACAGGGTGGCGAAATGCGCCACGCCTGCGGCGGCGACCACGCCGTCTTCGTGCGACTGCACGCCCGAAATGCCGATGGCGCCCACAAACTGGCCGTCGCGGACCAGTGGCAGGCCACCTTCGATGGGCGTGGCGCCGGGCAGCATCATCATGACGTTGCGGCCTTTGGCCACCACCGCCTCAATGGCTTGCGTGGGCCGCTTGAAGAGCAGGGCGGTTTTGGCTTTTTCTTGGGCGACCACGCTGGAGGCTTTTTGGGTGCCGTCGAGCCGTTCGAGGTACATGGTGTGTCCGCCGTCATCGACGATGGCGATGACGACCTTCCAACCGTTTTGCACGGCGCAGGCCCTGCAGGCGTTGGCGATGGCTTTGGCGTCGTCGATGGAAAGCGCCCATTGGCTGTACATAAATGCTCCGCTGATGAATGTGTTCACCCCGCATGGGCGGGGGTCTCATTCCATCGTAAGGGGGGGGCACCTCAAGGCCACATCGTGTTAACCCTGAGAACAGACACCTGCGTTACAGGCCGGCATCCTGTGCGCGTTGCGCGCGCTGCACGCTGCGCAGCATGTACAGGTAAAGGCCTTCGACTTTTTCGCGTGCCCAGGGCGTCTTGCGCAAAAACTTCAGGCTGGAGTTGACGCTGGGGTCGTGCGTGAAGCAGCGCACCGGAATCCGCTCGGCCAACTCGTCCCAGCCGTAATGCGCTTCGAGCGCGCGAACAATGGCCTCCAGGGTCAGGCCATGCAGGGGGTTGCGTGGTTGTTC
>CANBTZ010000073.1 GCA_947372495.1 Comamonadaceae bacterium
CAATGGCTCACGGCCGAGGCCCCGGGCATCCTGGGCAGCAAGGCCATCAAATGGAACTTCACCAAGTTCCTGGTTGGCAAAGACGGTCGCGTGGTCAAGCGCTACGCACCACAGGACGCGCCAGAGAAGATCGCCAAGGACATTGAGGCAGCCTTGGCCGTCTGATCAAAACAGCGCTGTCTGAATCGGCAACACCCGTTCATGCATCTCGCCGCACCCCATCACCGCTGAGATCTTTTGAAAATCGGCCTCACCAATCCTGAGCTGCCCAAAGCGAAACACCGCACCCCAATGGGTTTTGTCGGTGATGAATTCCAACTGCGCAATCAAGGGCTTGATGGGCACCAGCTGTGCAAGCTGGTAATCCACATCGATGCGCCAAGGCACAAAACCCGGCACGCCGTCGGGCGTCATGTCGTGGGGATACACCTCACCCGAGCGGATGAACCCCATGGCCGTGAACGCCTGCAAAGGCGCACCGTCAGGATATGACTCTCGCGGCGAGTAATAGATCAGGCCATCACCTGCCTTCATGCGCTTAAGTGGTGCCTGCTTGCCATGGTTCATCTGGGCAAAACCACCCGCGACTCCACGCAACACATGGGAGTGACTGACCACACCGATCCAGTAGTTCATGTCGCCGCCAGTGCAATGAAAATGTCAACCGCCCCATCAGCGCCGTAGCGCTCAAAGTCGGTGGTGTATGCCCTTTGGTGAGCGCAATGCGGATCAGCAAAATAAGCCCACGCCCGTCCCCACGCCTCGACCACCGCTTGTGGCATGGCCCCATGCACCTGAAACACCCCATACGATCCAGCGTGGATGTCCACCACTGGCCATGGCTGGGCCCCCGCCTGTGCTTTCTGCTGGACCGCGTCACTGCCCACCAACAGATCGTAAGCACCGTTCGCATCCGACTCGTAATGATGGTAGACGCCATAGGTCACAGCCCCATGCGCCAAATGGGGTGCTACCTGTACCGCAAAGTCAGCCCACAAAGCACCGATGCGTGCGCGGTCTGGATGGACCTCATCGGCATTGCAGGTGCGCACGGACAAGCCTTGGATGCGCAGCTCTTGAATTTCAACGATGTTCATGCGTTTCTTTTCAAAAATTTTCTCAGCGCCCCTCGGCCAAAGCCTGCGGGTCCACGCCTTGGCCTCGCAAATAATCGATCAAACGCTGTCCATCGGACAGCTTGAACGTTTCAGCCAGCGCCGCCATGGACTGGATGCGGTCCAGCCTGAAGCTGCGAAAGTCCTGGCGCTTTTCGCACCAGGCCACCAACGTCCAGACCGCTCCCCAGAAAAAGCTGCCCAGCGGCCACACGGTGCGCTCGCTGGTGCGGGCTTGTGCATCGCTGTACGTCAGCGCCAGCTTGTGCGCGCTTTGCGTGGCCTCGCGCCACAGTTGCAAGCGCGGTTGTTGTTCGACCGACAAGCCCCAGGGCGGCGAATACACCGGCGTGTGCTGCGCGGCGTGGCGCTGGTCTGCGGGCAGCACGCTCAACACGCGTGACAGCGCCGACTCACTCGCACGCGCCAGCGCCGGGTCCAGCCATTGCTGCGCCACCCGTGTCATCACCACCAAGGCCTGCGCCTCCTGCGGGGTGAAGATCAGCGGCGGCAAATCAAAACCCTGGCCCAAGCGATAACCCACGCCCGCCTCGCCCTCAATCGGCACGCCTTGGTATTGCAGTTCGGCCACATATCGGTACACCGTGCGCTCGGACACCTCGAGGCGCTGCGCCAACCACTGTGCCGTGGTCAGGCGGCGACCCCGGATGAGTTGAACAATCTGGAAAAGGCGGTCAGCGCGGCGCATCGGATGAACAGTTTGGGTGGACAGATCAAACGCAAATTGTCAGGCGTAAGCGTGCAAGCCTACCCGATTGCCATCCACATCGAGCATATGCGCCATGAAACCCAGCCCCTCGGGCAAAGCCACCTTGCCCATGGCCACCTGCCCGCCTGCGGCGGCCACACGCAGCAAGGCAGCATCGATGGACACGCCCGCATGCAGATACACAAGCGTGCCGCAAGCACCCACCTGGGAGGCCGGATGCTCCGACATCAGCGCCCCTTTGATCGCATCGCTTTCCCCCGCAAACACCGCCATCTGCATGCCTGGTCCCGCGTAGTTTTCGGGTTGCAATGCGGTTTGCAGCACCGCTTCGTAAAAGGCCTGCGCACGCGGCACATCGCTCACCGGAATCTCAAACCAGTCGATCACGTTTTTCATTTTTTTTCTCCCTGAAGGTGCACAGACCGTCTGTGCACTGGGGAGGACTTTGCCTGAGGGGTACTGACAACGGGGTGTCAGGAGGGTGCGAAACATGTCCTTTTCCGTCCTCCATTCGTCTCGCTGTGCCCTGTCCATGTCTGCGCCTGGTTCACACAATGAGACCTTGTTCAACCTCTGCCCACACCAGCCATGACCCGCTCAACGATACAACCCAAATCTGCCCTGCTCATCATCGATGTACAGCAGTCATTCATGCACATGCCGTATTGGCCTTCAGGCCAGCTCGCGCCATTTCAGCACGCACTGCTGAAGCTGGAAGCGGGTTGCCGTCAGGCCGATGTGCCGGTGGTGCACATTTTTCACATCGACAACGATGGTCCTTTTCGTGCCGACTCTGGCTTGATCCAGCCCATGGACTGGCTGCCGGGCCATCCCGCCGAACGCTTTGACAAGCATGTGCACAACGCTTTCACCGACACCGGACTCGATGTGTGGCTGCGCAGGCGCGGCGTGCAACGGCTCATCATCAGCGGCATCCGAACCGAACAATGCTGCGAAACCACGGCCCGCGTCGGCTCAGACCTGGGTTATGCAGTGGACTTTGTATCCGAAGCCACACTCACCTTCCCTATGACGCACGCGGGCACAGGCCAGACCTTCAGCCCCCAAGACATCACCACACGCACCGAGCTGGTGTTGGCCAACCGCTTTGCACGCATCGTGAACGTGGATACTTGCCTGTCCAGCCTCTGAAACCCAGCACGACAAATCCATGCTTCAACTGCGCCCCAATTGCGAATGCTGCAACCGCGACCTGCCGCCGGCGGCGCTCGATGCCCGCATCTGCTCGTTTGAATGCACTTTTTGCGCCGACTGCGCCGACACCCACCTGCACGGCCACTGCCCCAACTGCGATGGCGAGCTGGTGCGCCGCCCGGTGCGGCCTGCGGGCAAACTGGTGAACCACCCGGCCTCGACAGAGCGAGTGTTCAAGCCACAGGGCTGTGCCCCATAGGTCTGATTGCCGTGAATATCGATACGCAACTGACGATTTACCTTGTCGTCACCCCAGGCGTGCTGCTGCTCGACTACGCAGGCCCTGCCGAGGCGCTGCGCATGGCACGCGACATGGGCGCGCCACTGGTGCTGCACACCTGCGGGCCACGCACAGAGGTACAAACTTCGCTGGGCACGCAACTGGGCGGGCTCGAAGCCTTGCCCCAGCATCTGCCACCCAACAGCCTGGTGCTCATCACCGGCAACAGCCACGAACGCGAAGACTACGCCACACCGGCGGCGCAACAAGTGGTGCTCTGGCTGCAAACGGCCATGCAGAGCGACACGCGGCTGGCCAGCATTTGTTCTGGCGCTTTGCTGCTGGCCATGGCGGGCCAACTGGACGGCCTTCGCTGCACCACACACCACACGCTTCTCGATGATTTGCAAGCCTTGGCTCCCACCGCACAAGTGCAAGCTGACCGGATTTTTGTGAATGACGGACATGTGTTGACCAGTGCAGGCATCACCACCGGAATTGATTTGGCGCTTTACATCGTTGAACAAGTGGCCGGTGCTGCGTTGGCAGCGCAGGTGGCGCGGCGTTTGGTGATGTACACCCGGCGCGGCCCCAACGACCCGCAACTGTCGCCCTGGCTGGCGCACCGCAACCACATGCACCCGGCGGTGCACCGCGCACAAGACGCCATCACCCAGCACCTAGCAGAAGACCCGGCCCGGCGCTGGACACTGACTGAATTGGCTGAAATCGCCTGCGTGAGCCCCCGCCATTTGTCACGCCTGTTCATGCAACACACCGGCATCAGCGTGGTGGACTACCAACAGCAGTTGCGCATGGCGCGGGCGCAAGAGTTGATAGCGCACAACCCGGCTCTGACACAAGAACAACTGGCCGAGGCCTGCGGCTTTGCATCGGCGCGGGATTTCAGGCGGGTTTGGGGGCGGTGGTCATTGGGCCGTTCATAACGCCAGGCGACGGAGCTCGCTCAAATGCGCCCCGTCCAGATACTGCGCCAGCAGATCGATGTCCGCATCACGCACGCGCAGGCTTTGGAACACCGCTTTCCATTGCGCCACCTGGCGGGCGATCTCGCTCACGGTTTGTCGAGCGATGGCATCGGACAAGCCAAAAGCCCGTGCCTCTGACAATGCGTTGGCGATACTGGCCTCATGGCCCTGCGCACCCACGCGCATTTGCTGATAGCCCAGACCTTGAACAGCGGGCAGCACATCAAAGGCGGGCGACAGTGCATGAAAACCATCAACACCACGCACCAACACGTGGTTTTTTTCATGGTCATCGGTGTTGTCGATCAAGATGTTGAACACCATGCGGCGAAACAACTCCTGCTGCTGTGCACGCACTTGGTCAGGATGGCCCAAACGGCGAATGAGTTGGGCCAACTCGGGGTAGCCCATGGCTTCGCCGGCTGCCCGCAAAGCCACATGGGCAGACAGCACATGCAAGCGCTTGTCGCTCTCGCGGTCAAACCGTTTGACAGCCACCGCATGGCCCTGCGGCAAAGGCAGCGCGCGGGTGTCTGCTGCTTGGATGCCACAGCGCCGGGCCAACACCATGCTGGCGTGCTCGATCAACGGCGAATCCAGTTCACCCCCTACTGAGAACTTGACCACCCAGGACGCCCCATCCATCTGCATCAATGACTTGGGCCGAGCGCCACCCATGCTCACGCCGGGCTGCAACAAGCGGCGCTGCTGCTCGTTGATGGCCTCTCCGGCCATGACATGCTGCACGGCCTGGTGCATGTCCACCAACCCATCGAACGTGGGCATGGCTGCCGTGGTGGCAGGCACATAAGCATTTGCTTGCAGCGATACGCCCAAAGCCCCAAAACGGTCATCGCCTGCAAAGTACAAATACTCCAGCAATGACAAGCGAACTGGGCGCTCGATCAAGCGAATGACGCGTTCACCCCACTGGTCAGGACGGGCATCGTCCACCGCGCCCATGGCCGTGTCCCGCTCTACAGGCACCTGCAACCCTGCATGCAAAGGCAGGTCTTCGCTCAAGGCAAATCCGCATGGCGAGTCGATCCATGCGGGGTCGTAACTCAAGGCCACCTTGCGGCGCTGGTCTTGCAAGCTGAGGGTGCCAATGCGTTGCGGTGCAAGGGGATTGGCCAGCCACCACAGGCTCATGCTGTCTTGCGCTTGATAGGGGCTGTTCACAGCGCCGACTCCGGTTTACGCGACAGACGGCGGCTGCGCTGACGCACCGCCTCAATGTCCTGCTCCAGCGCATTGAGGTCTTGCGCCGGAGCAGCCACCTCGGGCAGCGCGGCGTGGCGGCCCATGAGCCACAGTGCAGTCGCATACACGCCCATACCGACTGAAGGGTCGCCCTTCTCCATGCGCATGAGCGTGGGCACCGACACCGCCATGCGGCTGGCCCAAGCACGCAGACTTTCCTTGCGGCGCTGACGCGCCAGCGCCAGGTTTTCACCCAAGTCCCTCAGTGCTTTGGCGGCTGAGGCTGGCAGTTGGTCTGCAGCAAGAGAAGGTTTTGGCATAACACAAACTTTAACAGAAGTTGAATTTTGTGTCTTTTTGCGAATCTACAGTGTGTCGCTGATCGCCTCGTCCAGCAGCTCCACCCAATGCCGCACGGGCAGGCCGCTACCGCTTTGCAGGTGGGTGATGCAGCCGATGTTGGCGCTGATCACGCCTTGCGGCTCCAGCGCGTTCAGGTGGCCCAGCTTGCGGTCGCGCAGTTGTTTGGACAAATCCGGGTTGAGCACGCTGTAGGTGCCCGCCGAGCCGCAGCACAGGTGGGACTCGTTGGCCGTGACCTTGATCTGAAAGCCCAGGTCGCCCAGATGCTTTTCGACGCCGCCTTTGAGTTGCTGGCCGTGTTGCAGTGTGCAAGGCGGGTGGTAGGCCTGCAGGCCTGCGGCTTGCAAGGCTTCGGGTTTGAGCTTGTCTTTGAGCAGCGGCACCAACTCGGGCAGCAGCTCGCTCAGGTCGCGCGTCAAGGCGCCGATGCGGGCGGCTTTGTCGGCGTACTGCGGGTCGTCTTTGAGCACATGGCCATAGTCCTTGACCATGACGCCGCAGCCCGAGGCGTTCATCACGATGGCTTCAACTTCGCCACTCTCCACCAGCGGCCACCAAGCGTCGATGTTGGCGCGCATGTGGTCTTTGCCACCGTCTTGGTCGTTCAGGTGGAACTTGACCGCGCCGCAGCAACCGGCCTTGGGGGCGGTCACGGTCTGGATGCCTGCGGCGTCGAGCACGCGCGCTGTGGCGGTGTTGATGTTGGGGCTCATGCTGGGCTGCACGCAGCCTTCGAGCATCAGCACTTTGCGGGCATGCGTGCGGGTGGGCCAGACGCCCGCATCTTGAGGTGCGGGCACTTTGGCTTTGAGGCTTTCAGGCAGCAGGCCGCGCACCCTCTGGCCCATCTTCATGGCGGGGGCAAACAGGGGCGAAGGCAGACCTTCTTTGAGCGCCCAGCGCACCAGCTTTTCGCCCACAGGACGCTCGACTTTGGCGTCGACCAGCTTGCGGCCAATGTCCACCAGGTGGCCGTATTGCACCCCGCTCGGGCAAGTGCTTTCGCAGTTGCGGCAGGTCAGGCACCGGTCCAGGTGTTGCTGGGTTTTACGGGTGGGCGTTTGGCCTTCGAGCACCTGCTTCATCAGGTAGATGCGGCCACGCGGGCCGTCGAGCTCGTCGCCCAGCAGTTGGTAAGTGGGGCAGGTGGCGGTGCAAAAGCCGCAGTGCACGCACTTGCGCAAAATGGCTTCGGCTTCCAGGCCTTCGGGGGTGTTCTGGTACTCGGGGGCGAGGTGGGTTTGCATGTCGGTCGTCCCGGCTCAGAAGGCATGGATGTTCGCGTGCAGCCGCCCGGTGGCGAACACGCCTTGCGGGTCAAACTGCTGCTGCAACTGTTGTTGGATGCGCTGCTGCACCGCGTCCAAGGGCGTGTGCACGCCGACCGATTTGTCGGCCTCGCCGTGCAGTGCACTGGTGCGGAACAGCGTGGCGTGGCCGCCCACCGCTTGCGCGGCCTGCCGAATGGCTTGAGCCGCCAAAGCCGGGGCCCACACCCAGCGCTGCGCGCCCTGCCACTCGATGTAAGTGGCGTAAGGCAAATCCAGCACCGGGGCCGTTTGCGGCACCGACAAGCGCCACAGGCAGGCGTCGGGGCTGGGCGGCTCAAAAAACTGCAAGGTCTGCTCGCCGCTGGCGCGCCAGTCTTGCGCGGCTTCTGCGTTGTCCATGCGCTGCACCTGCGCGCCCAGCGCTTGCACATCGGCGCTCATGCGGGTGATGGCCGAGTTCACAGCTGCCACCGCGCCGCGCAGGCGCACAAACAAATAGTCGGCCTCGGCTTGGGCCGTGTTGTCGCGGACCCAGGCACTGGCATTGAGGGGCAAAGGCTGCCCGCCCCAGCGGTGCAACAAATCCAAAGCGGTCTTTTGCGGCAAGCCAGCGCACATCAGCGTGGCTTCGGCCGGAGCCACGGGCAAGACCTTGAGGCTGAGTTCAGTGATCACGCCCAGCGTGCCCCAACTGCCGGCCAGCAGGCGACTGACGTCGTAACCGGCCACGTTTTTCATGACCTGGCCGCCAAAGGTGAGGTCTTCGCCCTTGCCGTTGATGAAGCGCGCGCCCAGCACGTAGTCGCGCACAGCCCCGGCTGTGGCACGGGCCGGACCCGACAAGCCTGCGGCCACCATACCGCCCACGGTGGCACCGGGGCCAAAGTGCGGCGGCTCAAACGCCAGGCACTGCCCTTGGGCAGCCAGCGCAGTTTCGAGTTCGGCAAGCGGCGTGCCGCCGCGCACCGTCACGACCAGCTCGCTCGGCTCGTAGCTGATGATGCCGCTGTAGGCCCGGGTGTTGAGCACCTCGGCGTTGCGGCTTTGGCCCCAAAAGTCTTTGGTGCCACCGCCGCGCAGGCGAAGCAAACGGCCGTCGGCTGAAGCCGCGCGCACGGCTTCGGTCAATGAATTGAGTTGAGCGTCCATGGACAAGGATGGTAACGCCCTGTCCTAGGGGACCGTGTGAATCTTTTGAACGCTGGGGTTGTAGGAAATTGAGGCCATCAAAGCACCACAAGGTGCTCAGAGGTGGCACCGCGCACAGCACTGATCGGAATGCGTTGATCGAGCGTCACCAGTCTTCCTTGGTTTTTGACGGCCAAAGCCAAAAGGTACAAATCAGTCAATTGCCTCGCGCTGTGAATGTGCGCATGTTGAAACAACAGCGGGTCCAAGAGGCTGATCTCAGCGGACCAAAATGCATGGTGTGCTGTGCGGGTCGAGTTTTGCAACATGCCAACCAGCATGGGCAGGGCTTGAGGGCTGCTGTAGCCGGGCTGGCCCATGATGCGAAGGCAACCGTTTTGAGTCAATGCGCAGGTGGCCCAGCCATTTTGTATGTGGTCTTCAAACCATTGGGCCGCACGCACATGGTGAACATGATCTCGATCATGCAAGGCAATCAGCACATTGACGTCAAACAGCGCACGCATCAAACACCCTCTGCATCGCGCAAGCGTTCAATCAGCTCATTGCTGATGACCGCACCCCTTGAGGGCAAGGGCTGAATGCCGTATTGGGCCAAGCGTTCTGACACCTGCGGCACGGCTTGAACCGTTTGCGGCGGGTAAGCCCCCACTGCAAATGCTTTGCGCGCCAAGTCGCTGATGACTTGTCCAATCGACTTTTTCTCTCTTTGTGCAATCTCTTTGGCTGCAAAGAGCACATCGTCCGCAATGTCCAGGGTGGTTCGCATTTCATCCCTCAATTTTTGATGTTTGATGCTATCACATCAAACATCAATCTGGCCTGATCTCTGCGCTGGTCAGGCAGGCGGACGGGCTACGATCCAACGCCTGTCGCGCGAGCCGGCAGCCCTCGGCAAGCCTCAGACTGCGACTCAACTCAAACGTTAAGGAATGAAAAGAGAAGTTTCAGCCCCACCCAAACCCGTTCACCGGCACCCCCGCCACCTCCACCCGCACCGCCCACACGCAGCCTGAGCCCGGATACTGCGCCAGCTCCGCATCGCTGCGCCCATGGCGGGCGGTGGTGATGAACAGGGTTTTCAGGTCTGCCCCGCCAAAACAGGGCATGGTGGGGCAAGGCACCGGGGTCTCGACAACTTGCAACACTTCACCCGCAGGCGACAGGCGCAACAGGCGTTGGCCTTCGTATTGGGCGCTCCAATAGCTGCCTTCGGCGTCCATGGCCGCGCCGTCTGGCCGGCCGCCATAGGGCGCAGTGCTGCCCCAAGCCCAGCCTGCAGGTTTGGGGGCAGCCTGATAGAACACGCGGGCGTTGCTGAGTTGGCCGCTATCGGCGTCAAAGTCAAAAGCGCGAATCTGGTGCGCGGCGGTGTCAGCCCAATAGGCGGTGCGGCCATCCGGCGACCAGGCCAGGCCATTGGCGGTGGTCACGCCGCCTTGCATGGGGTGCAGACCTTGGCCATCTTGCATATAAAGAACACCCAGCGCCTGGTCTTTGGGCTCGTACAGGCTGCCCGCCCAAAAGCGCCCTTGCGCGTCGCACTTGCCGTCGTTGAAACGCTGTTTGGCGGTGTCATAAGGCGCTGCGGCCAGTAACTGCAATGGGCCAAGCCAGGTACGGGCCAGGTAAATACCGCTGCGCAGCGCCAGCACCAGGCCACCGCTTTGTCCATCCCCTTGCACAGGGGCAATGCATCCGGGCTCTTCTTGCAGCGGCCAATATTCGACGGCGCCTTGGGCTTGCAGGCCGTCAACGGCCACGCGCGCCAAGCGGCGCCCCGGAATGTCCACCCAATACAGGCGCTGCTCTTGGGCATGCCAAAAAGGCGATTCGCTCAGGCCGTCAGGCTCAGAGGTCAGGGCTTGCCAAGGGGTGGTGGAAATCAGGGTCATGCGCGCAGCTTGTTCAGGAGGGGTGTTCCATTTTGCCCGGGCATCGGCTGTCAGCGTGCCCATGAGCCTGCCCGTAACCCAAAAGAACCCCGGGTGTATGGCCACACACAGACCCTGGCCGACTTGTCAGGAAAGATACAGAAAGTGTCGCATTTTGAAAATTTGACGCAAAAGTTGATGGATATCAGGGTTTACATGGATTTGTAAGCCTCCGGCTTAGGGCACTCTGTGCACTGTTTTTGTTCATAACAACACCGCTTTGAGGAGCACTTGATGAGCGTGAATTTCCAAGTCAATGGCAAGCCTGCCCAGGCGAACGCCGAAACCGACACCCCCTTGCTGTGGGTGCTGCGCGATGAGCTGGGCATGACCGGCACCAAATTTGGTTGCGGTGCAGCCCTGTGTGGTGCCTGCACCGTGCACGTCAACGGTGAAGCTGTGCGCTCTTGCCAGACCCCGGTGAGCGCCGTGGCCGGCAAAAAAGTGGCGACTGTCGAAGGCCTGTCCAAAGACAACACGCACCCCCTGCAAGTGGCCTGGATCAAGCACGATGTGCCCCAGTGCGGCTACTGCCAGTCGGGCCAGCTGATGAGCGCTTCGGCCCTGTTGGCCAAGAACAAGAACCCCAGCGACACCGACATCGACAACGCGATGAGCGGCAACGTCTGCCGCTGCGGCACCTACCCCCGTATCCGCGCTGCCATCAAAGATGCAGCCGCCATGATGCGCAAAGCCTGAAACCGCGGAGACAAGACATGATCAATACATCAACCTCCCGCCGCTCTTTCCTCAAAACCGGTGTTGCAGCCTCTGGTGGCTTGCTGATGGCCATCAATCTGCCTGGCACACTGGGCCAGGCCATGGCCGCTGGCACGGTCAACACCCCCAATGCTTGGGTGCACATCGCTGACGACAACACCATCACCATCCAGGTGGCCCACTCCGAAATGGGTCAAGGCGTCTACACCTCCATGCCCATGCTGGTGGCCGAAGAGCTCAACGTGGACCTGAACCAGATCAAGGTGGCCATTGC
>CANBTZ010000074.1 GCA_947372495.1 Comamonadaceae bacterium
CCAGCACGCCCGCATCGGCAAAACCTTTGGTCACTTGCGCCACCTGTTCGACCGAGACACCTTTTTTCATCAGAGCAAGCAAGCGGTCAGACGCGACTTCCAGTCCGCCCGACATGGCAATGCAGCCGCTTTGGGCCAACAAGTCGCACAGCTCGGGGGTGAAGGTTTTCTCAAAGCGGATGTTGCCCCACCACGAGATTTGTACGCCCCGGCGCAGCAGCTCTTCGGCCAGGGCCTTGAGCGCTTTGGGTGGCGCGGCCTCGTCCACAAAGTGAAAGCCGGTCTGGCCGGTTTCGGCCACGATCTGCTCGATGCGGTCGACCAGGGTGCTGGCCTGGGCGGTTTCGTAGCGGCTGATGTAGTCCAGGCTCACGTCGCAAAAGCTGCATTTTTTCCAGTAGCAACCGTGTGCGACGGTGAGTTTGTTCCAGCGCCCATCGCTCCACAGCCGGTTCATCGGGTTGAGCATGTCCAGCAGCGACAAATATTGGTGCAGTGGCAGGCCGTCCCAAGTGGGCGTGCCCACGTCCTCAAAGGGGATGTCGGGCTCAGCCAAGTTGATGTACTGCACTTGGCCTGCTTCATTCTTGATGAAAGTGCGTTGCAGGCGCTGCGCGCTGCGCTGGCCCTGAAGGTGCTCGATCAGGCTCAGCAGCGGGCGCTCGCCGCCGTCGAGCGTGACGAAATCCACATGGTCAAACACGCGGGCGTCTTTGAGCTCACGCAGCTCGGTGTTCACAAAGCCGCCGCCCAAGGCGATGCGGATGCTGGGGTGCGAGCGCTTGATGCATTGGGCGATGCGAAAGGCCGCATAGACCGAACCGGGGAAGGGCACCGACAGCAGGACCAAGGTGGGCTGGTGCCGCTCAATGGCCTGCAAGGCCAAGCGCTCCAATGTGCGGTTGATCAGGTTGGGCGGCTCGGCCAAGGCTTCGGCCAGCGCGTCAAAGCTGGGCTGGCTGGCAGCCAATCGCTCGGCGTAGCGCACGAACTCAAAGCCTTCGTCGACCGCGTCGCGCAGTACATCGGCCAAGTCGTTCAGGTACAGCGTGGCCAGGTGCCTAGCGCGGTCGGTCTGGCCCAAAGCGCCAAAGGCCCAGCCGATCGGGTCGCCCGTGCCATCGTCGTCGTAGGCGTCCAGTGCTGCAAAGCGCGGACCTTCGGGCAAGAAGCCCCGACCGGCGATGCGGTGGCTCAGGGTGCTGTCGCGGCCTTGCAAAAAGGCGATCACCGGGTCGATGCTGACCACGTAGTCGTTGAAGTGGTCGAGGAAAAAGTTCACCGGGCCCGAGCGGTCTTCGATGGGCAAAGCCCGGGCGGTGTCGCGCAGGTCGGTCAGTCCTTTTTTGTTCAGCAAGGCCAAGACCGTGGCCAAGGCCAGGTCTTCTTGCACGGCATCAAACCCCCGCGAACGCAAAAAACCCGTCAAATAAGCCGTGGACGGGTAAGGCGTGTTGAGCTGCGTCATCGGCGGGATGAAGCTCAAAACTTTGAACGACTGGGGCTTTGGCATGGTTTTGGCAGGAAATCGGGGCCCAAAAGGCGTCTGACAGGGGGCAATTATCGTCGCCGGACCGGTGCTCAGGCGAGAAGGGGGATTTCTTGTGGCTTAATAATGCTTTGCAATTTTTCTGGAGCCAAAGATGGGCAACAAAATCGTCACCGAAGCAGACCGTAAATTCACCCCCCCACTGGCCGTCTTGCCTGGCGTGACCTTGCCTACCCATGGCCGCGGTCAGCGCGTGAGCCTGGAGCGTGGCGTGTCTACCCGCAGCAAAAAGAACCCAGGCAAGCGTTCGAAAAAAGGCGGTTGATTCTGCTGGCGCAGCGCGCTGCCAAGCCGCTGCCCAAAGCAAGCCACTGGCCTCGCGTCAGTGGCTTTTTTCATGAGCACAGACAACCCCACTTCTTCTGCCGTGCCGTCGGTCTATGCCGCGCTGAGTGTGCAGCCACGCCCGGATGCGCCATTGAGTGCGGCCCAGCAGCGTTACAACACGCTGCTGAGCCGGATGGAAACCTTGTCAGCGCAGGTGGAGCGCTTGCAGGCCTGGTCAGACCGGCATCGCCACACGCATGTGCAGGCGCTGTACCAATCGGCGCAGCAAATGCGCGCCTTGCGGCAAAGTCTGCTGGTGTTTTTGCATGAGCAGCTGCAAGGCGAGGCACTGACGGCGCAGCAGCAGCGCATGGCCCGCACCCAGGTGCGCGTTTTGATCGAGCAGCTCGCGCCCAGCACAGATCCGCAGTTTCAGGCTTTGGCCGAGTTGTACCGCCTGGACGAGGACGATCTGGCCGAAGAGCGCGCCCAAGAGGCCCAGCGATTGCGGGAGCGGATCGAAGAGGCGCTTGGCCAGCCCATCCACAACGCGAACCAGTACCAGACGCCCGAAGAGATGATGGCCGCAGGCATGCGCCAATGGCAGCGCCAGCAGCAGGCCGACGATGAGCGCAAAGCGGCCAAGCGGGCCGCACGCAAGGCGCTCAAAAAGCCTGCCGCGCAAGTATCGGCCCAAGTTCAGCAGGCAGACGCCCGCAGCGTGATCCGCACGATCTTTCGCCAACTGGCCAGCGCCTTGCACCCGGACCGCGAGCCCGATGCATCCGAGCGCGAGCGCAAGACCGCGCTCATGAGCGAAGTCAACGCGGCCTACGAAAAAAATGACCTGAGCACCTTGCTGCGCTTGCAAATGCAGGCGACCCTGACCGGGGCCGCAGGTGCTTCGAACTTGGCGGATGACAAGCTCGCTGCCATGTGCCTGCTGCTCAAGGAGCAGGTGACGGCACTGGAAGACGATTTGGCGCAGCTGGAGTTCACCTTGACGCGCGATCTGTGTGTGCCGGTGAGTGCGCAATTGGCGGAGGCGGTCATGACGCAGGCACTGCAAACCCTGCAGGCCAACCAGCGCCATGAGGCCGACAGCCTGGCGTCTGATTTGCACCGGATTCAGAACGAGGCGGAGCTCAAGCGCTGGCTCAAAGAGCAAAGCCGGGCGTTCAAAGCCACTTCTGCATGAAGCTCGCCTGGCCTGCGGCCGGGTCGAGTGCGTAAGGCGCAAAACCAAAACGCAGGTAGCTCGACAGGGCCCGCGCATTGCCCGTGAGCACCTCCAGCGTGAGCTTGCAGCAGCCCCGCGCACGGGCGTGTTGCTCGGCCGCTGCCAGCAGGGCCTGGCCCACGCCTGCCCCCCGGTGACCGGGCAGCACGGCGATGTCGTGGATGTTCATGAGCGGCTGCGCCTTGAAGGTCGAGTAACCCTCAATGCAGTTGATCAGGCCGACAGGCGCACCGTCCAACCAAGCGATGAAGCTGGCCGCCGTGGGGCGGGCGGCCAGGTCGTCGCACAGGCGATCCTTCACATCCTGCGTCAGGCCCTCGCCGCCGCCCATCGGGTCGCGGGCGTAGGCGTCGAGCAGCACCACCAGCGCCTCGCGTTGGGCAGGGTGGGCGTAGTCGACGGGCAGGACGTGAAGGGGCATGGTTCAGGCCGCCGCTGGGGCGGTCGTGGGCGTTGCAAACGAACGCGCATTTTGCCCCATGCTTTGCAGCACATGCCCGGCCAGTTGGTGCGCCGTGATGGCCGAGAGTGTCCAGCCCAGGTGGCCGTGGCCGGTGTTGTAAAACACATTGGCCTTCTTGCCTGCACCCACACGCGGCAGCATGTTGGGCATCATGGGGCGCAGACCGGCCCAAGGCACCACGCGGCGGGTGTCGATGCCGGGAAAGCATTCGTTGACCCAGTTGACCAGGGGTTGGATGCGGTCGGCGCGGATGTCCAAGTCGATGCCGTTGAACTCGGCGGTGCCCGCCACGCGGAAACGGTCGTCGCCCAAACGGCTGGTGACCAGCTTGGTCTCGTCATCGAGCAAGCTGACCTGTGGCGCGGCGGCCTGGCTGGCCGCCTCGGGCATGTTGACGGTGATCGAGTAGCCTTTGACGGGGTAGATGTTCAGGCGGTCGCCCAGCTGCGCGGCCAGGCGGCGGCCGTGCACACCTGCGCAGACCACGATGCCGTCAAACGTCAAGGTGTCCACCTGGCCTTGGTGTTTGACCTGCACGCTGGCGATCTGGCCATCGGACTGCACGTTCAGCACTTCGTGCTCGTTGAGGAACTTCACGCCCAGACGCTCACAGGCTTGGGCCAAGCCGAAGGTGAACTTGTGGATGTCACCGGTGGAGTCGCTCTCGGTGAAGTAGCCGCCGTAGTACTGGCCTTGCAGCGTGGGCTCGATGGCTTTCATCTCGTCGGGCGTCACGGCGCGGCGTGGCAGGCCGCCCTGGGCGAGCAGCTTGGAGACTTCGCCTGCGTGGTCAAAGCCTTTTTTGTCGCGGTAGATGTGCAAGATGCCTTCCCGCTTGTGGTCGAACTCGATGCCCTCGGCCTTGGCCCAGGCAAAGTGGTGCTCGCGCGATGCGATGGCCAGTTGGGCCGTGGCGACGGTGTTGTCTTTGTACTTGGGGATCGCAGCCACGAACTCGGCCATCCAGCTGAGTTTGTGCCAGGTGGGGGCAGGGTTCATCAGCAGCGGGGCGTCGCTCTTGAGCATCCACTTGAGGCCCTTGACGATGGTGGAGGGGTGGGTCCAGACCTCGGCATTCGATGCCGACAACTGGCCGCCATTGGCATAGGACGTTTCCATGCCAGGGTAGCGGTTTTTCTCAATCAGGGTGACCTGGATGCCTTGTTGGGCCAGAGCATAGGCGGATGTGACGCCAGTGATGCCGCCGCCAACGATGACCATGTGCTTTTTGACAGAATGTGTCATGGGAGTTCTCTCGATGAAGTCTCAAACAAGTGGACACGCAGCGCACCCAATGCGTGCTGCATGACCCCCTCTGTTTGAAACCTGAGAGATTCACCGGGCGTGTTGCCCAGCTTGCTCCTGCGGTGGGCCGGGATGACGAATCCCGGTCGCTCTTCAGAGTGCTTTGTCCACTGCGGTCCTTTTGCCTGAGAGTTTCCGGGGTGGTTGCTCCTTCGGCGTTGAAGGCCATGGGCCTTCAAGCTCTCCCGCAGTGAACGCCGAATTCGCATTCGGCTGTGGTGGCGGTTGCAAAACCAAACCCACCGATTGAAATTATAGGCCCTCGAAGAATGGACCCGTCAGATCAGCGGACTCAAATTGTTTTTTGGTAGGCCGCTTCGTCCATCAAACCATCCAGCTGGGTCGGTTGCGTCAGCTTGACCTTGAAGAACCAACCTTGGCCCAAGGGGTCAGAGTTGGCCAGCGAAGGGTCAGCGCGCAAGGCCTCGTTGACTTCGATGATCTCGCCACCTGCAGGCATGTGGACATCGGCCGCGGCTTTCACCGATTCGACCACCCCGGCCACCTCTTTGGCTGCGAATGTTTTGCCAATGGTTGGCAGCTCGACAAACACGATGTCACCCAGGGTGTCTTGGGCGTGCACTGTGATGCCCATGGTGGCGGTGTCGCCAGCTTCGCCGAGTTGGAGCCAGGTGTGATCGTCAGAAAAAAGGAAGGACATGGGCAGCTCATCGATGGGGGTCTGGAATCAAGAAACGCCCCGAAGGGCGTCTTGTTTTTGAATTATAGGCAGGCTTACTTGAAGCCCATCACATGCGGCAGCCAGTTCGACAGCGCAGGCACAAAGGTCAACAGCACCAGCACCGCGCCGTGTGCCCACAGGAAGGGCTTGAGCTCGCGGGTGAGGTCCGACAGGGGCACCTTGGACACGTTGGAGGTGACGAACAGCAGCCCGCCCACGGGTGGCGTGATCATGCCCAGCGTGAGGTTGTAGATCACGATCATCGCGAAGTGGATCGGGTCGACCCCCAGCTTGGCCGCCACTGGCGCCAAGATGGGCACCAGCACCATGACGCCAGGCAGCGGCTCGATGAAGATGCCAAAGATCAGCAGGAACACGTTGATGACGATCAAAAAGCCCCAAACGCTCAGGTTCATGCCCGAGATCCAGCCCGCCACCGTTTGCGGCATGCCTTCGATGGTCAGGATCCAGGCGAACGAGGCAGACGTGCCAATGATCAGCAACACCGAAGCCGTCAGCAAAGCCGAGCGCGAGAGGATGTCGGGCACCGCTTTCCACTCGAGTGTGCGGTAAACGTATTTGCCGCAGATGAGGGCGTAGAACACGGCGACCACAGACGCCTCGGTCGGGGTGAACCAGCCTGCACGCATGCCGCCCAGAATCAGCACAGGCAGCAAGATGGCGGGCAGGGCTTTCCAGGTGGTCGAGAGGATTTCAGCGCCCGTGGGCAACTGGCCATCGCCTTTGTAATTGCGCTGCTTGGAGACGTAGTAGTTCACCAGGCACATGGCCGCCGCGATCAGCACACCGGGGATCAAACCGGCAATGAACAAGGCGCCCACCGAGACGTTGTCGTCGGCCAGGGCGTAGATGATCATGATGATCGAGGGCGGGATGATCGGGCCCACGATGGCCGTGGACGCGGTGAGCGCTGCGGCATATGGGCGGCCGTAACCGGCCTTGTCCATCATGCGGATCAGCATGGAGCCGGGGCCTGCGGCATCGGCCAGAGCCGATCCTGAGATGCCCGAGAAGAAGGTGAGTGACACCACGTTGGTGTAGCCTAAGCCGCCGCGCTTGTGGCCCACAAACTGGCCCGCGAACTTGAGCAGCACCTCGGTCAGCGAACCGCCACTCATCAATTCGGCGGCCAGGATGAAGAAGGGCACGGCCATCAGCGGGAAGCTGTCCACGCCCGTGAAAGTCTCTTTCAGCAAAGCCAGCATGGGGTAAGCGTCGGACAGCACCAGGGCCGTCACGGTGGACAGGCCCAGGGCAAACGCCACCGGCACACCGATGGCCAGGTAGACGCAGACGGAAATCAGGAGGATCAGGCTGGCGCTCATAGGGATGCACTCGCGGTGGCGTCAAAGTGGGCGTCGCTCGCGAACTCGCGGCGGGCAATGTAGCTGCGAACGATCAGCAGCCAGTGGATCAGGGTCATGCCCATGCCCAAAGGCAAGGCCAAGTAGATCCAGGCGATGGAAATTTGGGTGGCAGGGGTGATCTGGTACTGGGTGCGGTCCATGTACTCCAAGCCGAACCAAATGCAGAACACGCAAAAGGCGGTGATCAACACAGCGATGAGCACGCGCAATGCTTGCGCAACGCGGGGATGCAAGCTGTCTTGCAGGTTGTCGATGGCGATGTGCCCACCGTAGCGCAGCACGGGGCCGCAGCCAATGAAGGTGAGCCAGATCATCATGTGGCGGGCCACTTCTTCGGCCCATTCGATGGACTGGTTGGTGGTGTAGCGCAACACCACGTTGGTGAAGATGATGACCGACATGACGGCCAGGATGATGATCAGCATCCAGCGGTTGGCTGCGAGGAAATAGTCTTCGAATTTTTTCATTGTTCTCTGGCCTTTCAAAGACCGTTGCCCATCAAAAAGGCCTGTGCAACCCGAGGTAGCACAGGCCTGTCCTGCCCAATCAGAAAATCAGCGGACTTCCTGGATCTTGCGGATATTGTCAGCGCCAAATTCCTTGGAGTAAGACACATAGGCGGGCACCAGGGCATCACGGAAGGCTTGGCCATCCACTTTGCGAACCACGCTCATGCCGTCTTTTTCAAGCTGGGCAATGCCGTTGTTTTCGTCGTCATTGACCTTCTTGCGCTGGGCCACTTTGGCTTTTTGCGCAGCGTCGTAGAACACCTTTTTGTCAGCGTCGCTCAGTTTGTTCATCAAGCGTGGCGAGGTGATCAGCAGGCCTGGCGAGTAAACGTGGCCAGTCAGCGACAGGTACTTTTGCACTTGCGAGAACTTGGAGGCCAGGATCACGGGGATCGGGTTTTCTTGGCCGTCCACGGTGCCTTGCTGCAACGCGCCAAACACCTCAGGGAATGCCATCGGTGTGGGCTGGATGCCGAAAGTCTTGTAGCCGTCCATGTGCACCTTGTTTTCCATGGTGCGCATCTTCAGGCCCGAAGCATCTGTTGGTTTGATGATGGGGTGCTTGTTGTTGGTCATGTGGCGGAAACCGTTTTCGGTCCAAGCCAGTGCCACCAGGCCTTTGGAGGGGAACTTGGTCAGGATGTCTTGGCCAATCGGGCCGTCCATCACCTTGCGGGCGTGGTCGTAGTCACGGAACAGGAAGGGGATGTCGACAATCTTGACTTCGGGCACAAAGTTGCCCACGGGGCCGGTGGAGGTGTTGACCAGGTCCAGCGTGCCCAGTTGCACGGCTTCGATCATTTCGCGTTCACCGCCCAAAGCGCTGTTGGGGAACTGCTGGCACTTGTAGCGGCCTTGCGTGCCTTTTTCAATGTCGTCACAAAACACGGTGGAGCCCACGGCGTAGTGCGATGTGGCTGCTGTGGCGTAGCCGAGTTTGAGCACGGTTTGCGCAGAAGCAGCGCTCATCAATCCGATGGCCAGACCTGTGCCGATGGCCAGTTTGTTCAGTTTCATTGAAAGTCTCCTGTTGATAGTGCGATGCAGTCGAGCCAACTCAACTTGTCATACAAATTTGATTATCAGCGTCCCAAGCGCCACGCCAATAAGGGTTTTCGCGAAGGTGTGATGCCAAAGAGACTGAGAGCCCAAAAAAAAGAGGCCTCAAGGGCCTCTTGGGACTGGGGCTCACATGCCTGAGTAGTTGGGGCCGCCGCCGCCTTCGGGCGTGACCCAGACGATGTTTTGCGTCGGGTCCTTGATGTCGCAGGTCTTGCAGTGCACACAGTTTTGCGCGTTGATCTGCAGGCGGTCCGAGTTGTCTTCGTTTTTGACGAACTCATACACCCCGGCTGGGCAGTAGCGGCTCTCAGGGCCGGCGTACTTTGCCAGGTTGATGCTGACGGGCACCGAGGCGTCTTTCAGCGTCAGGTGGGCAGGCTGGTTTTCTTCGTGGTTGGTGTTGCTGATGAAAACGCTGGAGAGGCGGTCAAAGGTCAGCTTGCCGTCCGGCTTGGGGTAGTCGATCTTGGGGCAATCGGCCGCAGGCTTCAGATACGTGTGGTCGGCTTTGTCGCGACGCAGTGTCCACGGAATGTGCCCGCGCAGCACGAACTGCTCGAAGCCGTTCATGAGTGTGGCTACTGTCAGGCCCTTCTTGAACCAGGTCTTGAAGTTGCGTGATTTGTTGAGTTCGGTGTAGAGCCAGCTGGCTTCAAAAGCCTCGGGGTAGGCGCTCAGTTCGTCGTGCTGACGACCGGCCACGATGGCGTCGTAGGCGGCTTCAGCGGCCTGCATGCCGGTCTTGATGGCAGCGTGGCTGCCTTTGATGCGGCTGACGTTCAGGTAACCGGCGTCACATCCCACCAATGCACCACCGGGGAACACGGTCTTGGGCAGGCTCATCAGGCCGCCAGCGGTGATGGCGCGAGCGCCATAGCCCAAGCGCTTGGCGTTGACCTCGCCCTTGTCGTTGGTGAAGTACCACTGGATGTTGTTGTGGGTTTTCCAGCGCTGGAACTCTTCAAAGGGGCTGAGCCAGGGGTTGGCGTAGTCCAGGCCGACCACATAGCCGATCGCCACTTTGTTGTCTTCCATGTGGTACATGAACGCGCCACCGTAGGTGTCGTTGTTCATGGGCCAGCCCGCGGTGTGCATGACAAAGCCGGGGGTGTGGCGTGAGGGGTCAATCTCCCACACTTCTTTGATGCCGATGCCGTAGGTCTGCGGATCGCGGCCTTCGTCGAGTTGGTATTTGGCGATCAGCTGCTTGCCCAAGTGGCCGCGTGCGCCTTCGGCGAACACGGTGTACTTGGCATGCAGCTCCATGCCCAACTGGAAGTTCTCAGTGGGCTCGCCGTCTTTGCCCACACCCATGTTACCGGTGGCCACGCCTTTGACGGAGCCGTCTTCGTTGTAGAGCACTTCAGCCGCCGTGAAGCCGGGGAAAATTTCCACGCCCAGGTTCTCGGCTTGCTGGGCCAGCCAGCGGGTGAAGTTGGAGAGGCTGATGATGTAGTTGCCGTGGTTTTGCGCGCATTCGGGCAAAAAGATGCCGGGGGTGCGGGTGGCACCGGTCTCGGACAAGAAGCTCCAGGCATCGTCGGTCACGGGCTGGTTGAGCGGGGCACCCAGTTCTTTCCAATTGGGGAAGAGTTCGGTCAGGGCCTTGGGGTCCATGATCGCGCCCGACAAGATGTGTGCGCCTGGCTCGCCGCCTTTTTCGAGCACCACCACCGAGACATCTTGGCCCTTTTCGGCGGCCAGCTGCTTGAGGCGAATGGCGGTCGACAAGCCGCCGGGGCCGCCACCGACCACGACCACGTCGTATTCCATGGCTTCGCGGGGGCCGTAAGTGTTCAGAATTTCTTGAGGGCTCATGAAGGTCTCGTCCAGGTGAATCAAAACTGCCGTGCCAGCCCCGTGGGTGTCTGGCCTGTGACTCATTTTATGCGGCGTGAAAGCCATTTCCCCGCACAATGACGACAGCTTTGCATGTTCTGTTGAAAGGGTTTTCCATGAGCTACGAAATCGATTTGTCCGGCCGTGTGGCCTTTGTCACGGGCGCTTCCAGTGGTCTGGGGGCCCAATTTGCCCGCACGCTGGCCAAAGCTGGCGCGGGCGTGGTGCTGGCCAGTCGCCGGGTCGACAAGCTCAAGGACCTGCGCGCCGAGATCGAGGCCAGCGGTGGCAACGCCCATGTGGTGGCGCTCGATGTGACCGACAAGGCCAGCATTGCCGCGGCCGTGGCGCATGCCGAAACCGAGATGGGCAGCATCGACATTTTGGTGAACAACTCGGGGGTGAGCACCACCCAGCGCATCCAGGACGTCACCGAAGAAGACTACGACTTCGTGTTCGACACCAATGTGCGGGGCGCCTTTTTTGTGGCGCAGGAAGTGGGCAAGCGCATGCTGGCCCGCGCCAAAGGTGCGGCACCCGGCAGCTTCACGGGAGGGCGCATCATCAACATCGCCTCGATGGCTGGGTTGAAGGTCTTGCCGCAGATTGGCGTGTACTGCATGAGCAAGGCAGCCGTCATCCAGATGACCAAAGCGTTTGCCGTGGAGTGGGGCAAGTTCGGCATCAATGTGAACGCCATTTGTCCTGGCTACATCGACACCGAGATCAACCACCACCACTGGCAGACCGAGCAGGGCCAAAAGCTCATCAGCATGTTGCCTCGAAAGCGTGTGGGCCAGCCTCAAGATCTGGACGCTTTGCTTGTCATGCTGGCCAGTGACCAGAGTGGTTT
>CANBTZ010000075.1 GCA_947372495.1 Comamonadaceae bacterium
CTTCATGGCCTCGATCTGCAGGTGCTGCGACTGCACGCCATCCACAGGCATGGACGCCAGATCGAAGTTCGACAAGATGCCCAAAGCGATCAGTGCAGCAATGCCCTGCCCGTTGGGCGGGATCTCGTGCAGCGTGTAGCCACGGTAGTTCTTGGCAATCGGCTCGACCCACTCGGGTTGGAAGTCCGCCAGGTCTTTGGCGGTGATGCTGCCGCCGTTTTCTTTGGCGAACTTTTCAATCGCTTGGGCGATCTCGCCGCCATACAGGGCCTGGCCTTTGGACTCGGCAATGGCACGCAAACCGCGGGCGGCGTTTTTGAACTGGAACAACTCGCCCACGTTGGGCGCACGGCCCCAGGGCAAAAAGCTTTGCGCAAAGCCGGGCTGAGACTGCAGCTCGGGCGTGGCGGCGGCCCACTTTTGTTGCACCACCACGGGCATCAGGTAGCCGCGCTCGGCGATCTCGATCGCGGGTTCAAGCAGGTCGGCAAAGGGCAGCTTGCCAAAGCGCTCGCTCAGTGCCACCCAGCCCGCCACCGCGCCGGGCACCGACACCGAATCGAAGCCGCGCTTGGGCGGGGTCTTGGCGTCCGCACCGTATTTGCGGTGGAAGTACTCGGGCGTCCAGGTCGCGGGGGCCGGGCCGGAGGCGTTGAGGCCGTGCAGCTTTTGGCCGTCCCACAAAATGCAAAACGCGTCTGAGCCCAGGCCGCAGCTGACTGGCTCGGTCAGCGTGATGGCGGCTGCGGCCGCAATGGCCGCATCCACAGCGTTGCCGCCCTTGAGCATCATGCGCAGGCCCGCTTGCGCGGCCAACGGGTGGGAGGTCGACACGATGTTGCGCGCAAACAGCGGCAAGCGGGTGTTGGTGTAGGGGTTTTGGTAGTTGAAGTTCATGCCATCAATCCGATGTGATCTTGCGTTCGCTGATGATTTTTTTCCACTTGGCCGATTCGCTGGCCAGCATTTGCGTGAACTGCACAGGGGTGCCGCCCACAGGCTCGATGCCCAGGCGGGTCAGCTTGTCGATGACTTCTGGGTCGTGCAGCACCTGGTTGGCGGCCACGTTCACGCGCTGCACCACTTCGGGTGGCAAGCCTTTGGGGCCAAACAGGCCAAACCAGGTGGTGGACTCATAGCCGGGCAGCACTTCAGAAATCGCAGGCAGGCCCGGCGCCAAAGGTGTGCGCTTGGCCGAGGTCACGCCCAGTGCGCGCAAGCGGCCGTCTTTGACATGCGGCAAGCCTGTGGGCAAAGAGTCAAACAACACGTCCACCTTGCCGCTGACCAGATCAGGGATGGCCAGCGCCGTGCCTTTGTAGGGGATGTGCACCACAAACAAATTGGCCTGCGACTTGAACAGCTCGGCCGTGAGTTGCACCACCGTGCCATTGCCGCTGGAGGCGTAGTTCAAGCGGCCCGGGTTCTTGCGGGCCAGGTCGATCCACTCCTGCACGCTCTTGGCAGGCGAGCTGTTGGGCACCAACATGATGCTGGGCGCATTGCCCACCTGCCCAATGGGGGTGAAGTCACGCGCCGCGTCGTAAGGCATGCGCGGGTTCAGATTCGGGCCAATCGAATGCGTGCTCGAGGTCGCCAGCAGCAGCGTGTAGCCGTCGGCCACGCCCTTGGCCACCAGGTCCGAACCCAGTGTGCCGCCCGCGCCGGGCTTGTTGTCCACGACCAGCGTGACGCCCAACTTTTCACCCAGTTTTTGCGACAGACTGCGGGCAAACAAATCGGTTGCGCCCCCCGCCGGGAAGGGCACCACCAGCCGGATGGACTTGGTGGGGTAGCTCTGCGCCAGAGCGGCAGGGCCGAATGCGCTCAGTGCCAGCGCGGCCAGCGTCCAATGGAAAAAATGGCGTTTGGTCATGGGTGGATTTTGTCAGACAGAAACAGGTGTTGCCGACTTTACGTGACACCAAGAAAAACGGCCTCACAAGGAGGCCGTCTTCAGCAGTGGTGAAAGATCACTCTTCCACGAAAGCTTCTTCGCGCTTGGACTTGACCGCAGGCAAGAGCACGATCACCAGCAGCACCAAGGCAGCTGCCAACAGGCTGGCCGACAGCGGACGCGTGACGAACACGCTCCAGTCACCACGCGAGAGCAGCATGGCGCGGCGCAGGTTCTCTTCCATCATCGGGCCCAAAATGAAGCCCAGCAACAGTGGCGCAGGCTCCACACCCAGCTTGATGAAGGTGTAACCGATCACACCGAAAGCCGCCACCATCCAGATGTCGAAGGTGTTGTTGTTGGTCGAGTACACACCGATCGCGCAGAACAGCACGATGGCGGGGAACAACCAGCGGTAAGGCACTGTCAGCAGCTTGATCCACATGCCGATCAAAGGCAGGTTCAAGATCACCAGCATCAGGTTACCGATCCACATCGAGGCGATCAGGCCCCAGAACAGCTCGGGGTTGCTGGTCATCACCTGGGGGCCAGGCTGGATGTTGTGGATCGTCATCGCGCCCACCATCAAGGCCATCACGGCGTTGGGCGGGATGCCCAAAGTCAGCAAGGGGATGAAGGAGGTTTGCGAACCGGCGTTGTTGGCCGACTCAGGCGCTGCCACACCACGGATGTTGCCCTGGCCGAAAGGCACTTCGCCTTTTTTCAGCTTGGTTTTCTTCTCGATGGTGTAAGCCGCAAAAGCCGCCAGCAAGGCACCGCCGCCGGGCAAGATGCCCAGGATGGAGCCAATGGCCGTGCCACGCAAAACCGCAGGAATCATGTTCTTGAAGTCTTCTTTGGTGGGCATCAGGCCGCTGACCTTGCCTGTGAAGACTTCGCGGTCTTCTTCTTTTTGCGACAGGTTCTGGATGATCTCGCCATAACCGAACACACCCATGGCGATGACGATGAAGCCAATGCCGTCGGTCAATTCAGGAATGTCGAAGCTGAAACGGGCCACACCAGAGTTCACGTCGGTACCAACCAGGCCCAACAGCAAACCCAACACGATCATGGCCACGGCTTTGAGCAAGGAGCCCGAAGCCAACACCACGGCACCGATCAGGCCCAGGATCATCAACGAGAAGTATTCAGCAGGGCCGAACTTGAAAGCCACTTCGGTCAAAGGTGCCGCAAATGCAGCCAAGATCAAAGTGCCCACGCAGCCTGCGAAGAAAGAACCCAGACCGGCAGCGGCCAATGCAGGGCCTGCGCGGCCTTTGCGGGCCATCTGATAGCCGTCGATCACCGTGACCACAGACGACGACTCGCCGGGCAGGTTGACCAAAATCGCGGTGGTCGAGCCACCGTACTGTGCGCCGTAGTAGATACCGGCCAGCATGATCAGCGCCGCCACAGGAGGCAGTGCATAAGTGGCAGGCAGCAGCATGGCGATGGTCGCGACCGGACCGATGCCAGGCAACACACCGATCAGGGTGCCCAACAGGCAGCCGATGAACGCGTAGATCAGGTTTTGGAAGGTGAATGCCACCCCAAAACCCATAGCCAAGTTGTCAAACAGTTCCATTTTCTTGTTCTCCTTAGCCTGTGATGAAGGTCGGCCACACGGGGAACTGCAACTTCAGCAGCACCACGAAAGCCAGGTAGCTGCCGATCGACAACACGACCGACAGGACCAGCACTTCTTTGAGTCGGAAATCGTCACCAGCCAAGCTGGCCACGATGGTGATGCCGAAGATGGCGGCGATCAGGCCCATGGGAGGCAGGCCAACGCTGGGCAAACCGCCCAGCAAGATGCCGAACAGCAAGTTGGCGGCAATGATGAACACCAAGGGCTTGAAAGCCCATTTGCCGATTTTTTCACCGTCAGGTGTCTCGACCACGAGCGCCTTGAACATCACAGCACCGCCCAAGATGGCCAGGATGATGCCCAGCAACAAGGGAAAGTAACCGGGACCCATGCGGCCGCCCGAGCCCACGCTGTAGCTGGTGGCACCATAGGCGAAGGATGCACCGATGACGGTGAACATCAGGCCTGAGAAAAAGTCTTTTTGACTCTTGATTAACACGATCACACTCCTCCAAAGTTTGGAATGGGCTGATTGTGTTGGAGGATTGCCCACATGGCCATGTGGGTTACACCTATGTCCCGGGCGTGACGCCTACCTATGGTTAACCCTTGATTGAAGGGTTTGAACCCGGCCTGAATGTCACCGCACGAAGGGCTTGAAAACCCGCAACCACTTGGTGGCAGGCAAGCCCCATTTGGCCTCGATGCGCTCAGCCGCTTCCAGCAACTGTTCGCGCTTTGGGTGCCAGGGCGTGCGCTGCGCCAGCACGATGGTGTTGCCTTCGCGTGTGGGTTTGAAGGCCCAGACGGCATCGTCGCCAAAAGCGGCTCGAATTTTTTCCAGGCTCTCGTCAAAGCTCGACGAGCGGCCAAACAGGTTCACCGTCATGCAGCCCTGCGGTGTGAGCAAGGCGTGGCAATCGCGGTAGAAGTCCAAGCTGTCGAGCACGGGGGCCGCAGCTTCGTGGTCGTACAGGTCCACTTGCAGCGCATCGACCACGCCCGTCCACTCGGGTGAGCGGATTTCCTCGGCCGCGTCGGCCAACACCACACGCAGGCGCTCGTCGTCAGGTGGCAGCCTGAACCAGCCTCGGCAGGCGTGCAGCACGCCCGGATTGAGCTCGATGGCGGTGCAGGTCATCTTCAGTTTTTTGTAGCAAAACTTGGTGATCGTGCCTGCCCCGAGCCCCAACTGCATGGCGTGCGCGCCCTTGACCTCGGCTTCGGGCATGAACAGCAGCCAAGCCATCATGCGCTGCACGTATTCGAGTTCGATGTCGTAGGGCTTGTCGATCAGCATCGAGCCCTGGATCCACTCGCTGGCCAGGTGCAGGTAGCGGATGTCGCCATCCTCCGAGAAATTCACTTCGGGCAGTTCAATGCTTTTTTTACGGCTCATGCCAGCAATCCATGTTGTTGCATCACCGCCTGCCAGGCGCTGAGCTTGTGTTCAAAAGTCCACGACGCGTTGGCCGGACTGGTCGATGGTAGGCGATGAAGCTGCACGCGGCCTTGCAGCCCCGCCTGGGTCAAGGCTTTTTCAAGGGCCTTGGCGTGGCGAAAACTCTCGCCACCGTTGTGGGCAATGCCGCTGAGGTGCGGGCACTGCGCCAGCAGCGCCGGAAAATCGTTGAGCTCGGCCGCACGGATGGCGCTGTCGAGGCTGCCTTCACGCTCGCAAGCAGCGTACACGTCCCACACGCCCACGCCACACTGCAACAAACAAGCGCAGCGCTCGGCGTAGTGGCGGTCTGCTGGCCAAGGGGCATTGGGCCAAAGCGCTTGCACGATGCGCCAAAAGTGGTTTTGCGGGTGCGCATAGTACTGCTGGCTTTGCAGCGAGCGCACGCTCGGAAAGCTGCCCAGCACCAGCACGCGCACAGCGGGCGACACCACCGGGCCGAGGCCTTGCAAGCGCTGCGTTTGAGTCACAGCAGCGCCAGCTTGGGCAGGCAACGCACTGCATTGCCCCAAGTGATGCGGGCCAGTTCTGAATCAGGCAAGCCCCGCAAAGCGGCCAGTACCTGCGCGATGCGCGGCAACTGCTCGGGGGCATTGCGGCCCTGGGGCTGGCCCGCAGCGCGCTGCTCGGCGGTTTGGTAAATCCAGTGTGGCGGAATATCGGGCGCATCGGTTTCAAGCACCAGCGCCTGCTCGGGCAAGGCCATGGCCAGCGCCCGCAACTGCGTGGCCCGCTCGTAGGTCATGGCGCCGCCAAAACCCAGCGCAAAGCCCAGATCCATGAAGGCTTGTGCCTGCTGGGCGCTGCCATTGAAGGCATGGGCGATGCCACCCGACACCGCCACTTGCCGCAAGCCCTTGAGCAGCAGGTCGGCCGAGCGGCGAACATGCAAGATGACCGGCAAGCCGTGCTTGCGCGCCAGCTTGAGCTGGGCCGAGTAAAACGCCCATTGCCGCTCGCGCATGGCCGGCTCGCACAAGGCGGGCACAAAGTAATCCAGACCGATCTCACCCACCGCGACCAGTCGGGGGTCGTCTTTGGCTGCAGTCAAAGCTTCGTCCAGCGCAATCAGGTCGTCCTCATGCGCTTGCGGCACATACAGCGGATGGATGCCCAGCGCATAGGTGTCTGCATGGCGGTGTGCCAGTGCCTGCACCGCGCCCCAGTGGGCCCGCTCCACAGCCGGAATCACACACCGAGCCACCCCCGCTTCGCGTGCGCGCTGACGGACCGCGTCACGGTCAGCGTCGAATTCGGCGGCGTCCAGGTGGCAATGGGTGTCGATCCACATGCGGGCGGTCGGGCTTCAGGCTTGCAGCACACCCTGAACCAGGTGCAGCTGGCGGTCACAGCGTGCGGCCAGCGCCTGGTCGTGCGTGACCACGACAAAAGCGGTGCCCCGCTCCCGGGCCAACTGCAGCATCAAATCAAACACACCATCGGCGGTGTTGCGGTCAAGGTTGCCGGTCGGCTCGTCGGCCAGCACACAAGCAGGCTCGGTGACCAGGGCCCGGGCGATGGCCACACGCTGGCGCTCGCCCCCCGACAGCTCGGCCGGGCGGTGGTGCAGACGTTCGGACAAACCCACCTGGGCCAGCCAGCGGGCCGCTTGGGCCGAGGCCTCGGCGCGGTCCATGCGCCGCACCCACAAAGGCATAGCCACGTTGTCCTGCGCGCTGAATTCGGGCAGCAGGTGGTGAAACTGGTAAACGAAGCCCAGATGGCGGTTGCGCATCTCGCCTTGCTGCGCAGCATTCAGGGTGGCCATCTGCTGGCCCATCAGCGTGACGCGGCCCGAAGTGGGGGCATCCAGCCCGCCCAGCAGGTGCAGCAAGGTGCTCTTGCCCGAACCCGAAGCGCCGACCACGGCCAGCGTTTCGCCCGCATGGACTTGCAGGTCCACGCCTTGCAGCACGGTCACGTCGAGTCGCCCTTCGCTGAAGCGTTTGGTCAGGCCTTGCGCCTGCAGAACCACTGGGCGTGTCGTGTCATTCATAGCGCAGAGCCTCCGCAGGGTTGACGCGGCTGGCGCGCCAGCTCGGGTACAGGGTGGCCGCGAAAGCCAGCACCAGAGAAATCACTGCAATCGGCACGATGTCGCTGGCCAGTGGCTCGCTGGGCATGCGGCTGATGAGGTAAATGTCTTGCGGCAAAAAGGTCGCACTGAACAGGCGCTCCAGTGCGGGCACGATCACGTCGATGTTGAAGGCCACCAGCAAGCCCAGCGCCAGACCGCCCAAGGTGCCCATCACGCCCACGGCCGCGCCTTGCACCACAAAGATGCCCATGATGCTGCCCGGACTGGCGCCCAGCGTGCGCAAGATGGCGATGTCGGCCCGCTTGTCGGTGACGGTCATCACCAGGGTGCTGACCAGGTTGAACGCGGCCACCGCCACGATCAGGGTGAGGATGATGAACATCATGCGTTTTTCGACCTGCACCGCTGCAAACCAGGTGCGGTTTTGCTGCGTCCAGTCGCGCACATGAAAGCCTGCCCCCAGCTGCAGTTGCAGCTCCCGCGCCACTTCGCGCGCTTGGTGCAGGTCGCGCAGCTTCACGCGCACGCCGCTGGGGCCTTCGAGCCGGAACATGCGCGCTGCATCGTCGACGTGCATCAGCGCCAGCGAGGAGTCGTATTCGTAATGGCCTGACGAGAAGGTGCCCAGCACCGCCATCTGCTTCATGCGCGGCACCACACCTGCTGGCGTGACCTGGCCGGAGGGCGAGACCAGCGTCACCAGCTCGCCAGACGAAACGCCCAGGTTTTGGGCCAAGTCGCGCCCCAGCACCAGGCCAAACTGCCCCGGCTGCAGGCGGCTGAGCACTTGGGCCTGCATGTCGGACTGCAAATCGCTGACCTGAGGCTCCAGCGCCGGGTCGATGCCCCGCACCAGCACACCCTTCATGTCGTCGCCCCGCGCCAGCAAGGCCTGCGCTGCCACAAAGGGAGCAGCCCCCACCACAGCCGGGTTCGCTTTGATTTGGGCCAAAGTGGCCTGCCAGTCGGACAAAGCACCGCCGTCGGCGGCATACACCTCAATGTGAGACACCACACCCAGCATGCGGTCGCGCACCTCGCGCTGAAAACCGTTCATCACACTGAGCACGATGATGAGCGCCGCCACGCCCAGGCCAATGCCCAACATGGACACCCCAGAGATGAAGGAAATGAACCCGTTGCGCCGCGTGGCGCGGCCTGCACGCGTGTAGCGCCAGCCGAGCACCAGCTCGTAGGGGATGTTCTTGAAAATGGCCATAGGCTCTATTGTGACGAATCGGCCCGCGCCGCAGCACAAAGCCCTGCGACAATCGCAGGCCATGCACCTGATCATTCCCTACGCCGCCTTGGCAGACATGCCTGCAGACGCGCTCAAGCGCTTGCCGCTGCCTCACCTGCGTCAGCTTTTGAGTCAGATGCAATGCACGCAGCGTGACGCAGACGCCCAAGAAGACCCGCCCTCACCCCACATGCCCCACGAGCGCGCTTGGGCACAGGCGCTGGGCTGGCCCGACACAGGCGCTTGGCCCTGGGCAGCACAGGCCTACCCCGAAGACTCGGCACCCCAGGCTTGGCTCACGCCTTGCCACTGGCAAGTCGGCATGGACCAAGTGCTCATGCTGGACCCGTCGCACTTGAACCTGCGCGATGAGGAATCGCAGCAATTGCTGGAGGCCATGCAGCCATACCTGAAAGAAGATAGCCTGGAGGTGCAATGGCACAGCGCACTGCGTTGGCATGCCCGGGGCGACATCTTCAAGACCATGCAGCCCGCTTCCCTGGACCGGGTGATCGGCGCGAACCTCAAGCCCTGGATGGGCGATGCCCACTTGCCCGCCCCACTGCGCCGACTGCAGAGCGAGATGCAGATGCTGCTTTACAACCACCCGGTCAACGACGCGCGCATGGACAAGAGGCAATACACGGTCAACTCGTTTTGGGTGCACGGCGCAGGCGCACCGCTGCCTGCACACACCCCAACGCCGCCAAGCGATGTGGTGGTGATCGACACCTTGCGCGCAGCGGCCCTGCAAGGCGACTGGCCGTCTTGGCAAGCAGCATGGCTGAAATTGGACGCCGAACACCTGGGGCCATTGGCTGACCGGGCAGACCTGCACTTGACTTTGTGCAGCGCCACAGCGGCCCACACCTACCAGCGTCGCACGCCCACATGGCTGCAACGCCTGCGCGCAGCTTTGCAACCCACCGACACCTCACAGGCCTTGCTGGCCCTGATCCCAAAATGAAACTGCTGACCCGAGATGTCCCGCCCCGCAGCGCCTGGGCGCTGGAGCAAGCGGGCATCCACCCCTTGTTGGCCCGCCTGTATGCAGCGCGAGGCGTGCAATCCAAAGACGAGCTCGACGACGGCCTGAACCTGCTGCTGCCCCCCAGCGGCTTGCTGGGCGCGCAAGCCGCCGCAACGCTGTTGGCCGACGCGATGGCCGCAGGCTTGCGCCTGTGCATCGTGGCCGACTACGACTGCGATGGCGCCACCGCCTGCGCCGTGGCCGTGCGCGGCCTGCGCATGCTGGGCGCCCAAAACGTGAGTTACCTGGTGCCCGACCGCGTGGTGGATGGTTATGGCCTGACGCCGCCGATCGCTCAGCGCGTTCATGCGCAAGGCGCCGATGTGCTCATCACGGTGGACAACGGCATAGCCAGTGTCGAGGGCGTGGCCGAAGCCCAGCGCCTGGGCCTGAAGGTGCTGGTGACCGACCACCATTTGCCCGGCAGCACCCTGCCCACCGCCGAAGTGATCGTCAACCCCAACCAGCCCGGCTGTAGCTTTGAAAGCAAGTCGATCGCCGGGGTGGGCGTGATGTTTTATGTGCTGCTGGCTTTGCGTGCCGAACTGCGCCAGCGCGGTGTGTTCGATGCGAGCACACAACCCAAACTCGACACCCTGCTGCCTTTGGTGGCGCTGGGCACCGTGGCCGACGTGGTCAAGCTCGACGCCAACAACCGCCGATTGGTGGCGCAAGGCCTCAAGCGCGTGCGCGCAGGCGCCCTGCCCCCCGGCATGAGCGCGCTGTTTCGCGCTGCGGCGCGCGAAGCAGCCAAAGCCACCACCTTCGATTTCGGCTTTGCCCTGGGCCCGCGCATCAACGCGGCGGGGCGTTTGTCGGACATGACCTTGGGCATCGAATGCCTGTTGAGCGATGACCCCACACGTGCCGATGAACTGGCGCAGCAACTGGACACCATCAACCGCGAGCGCCGTGTGATCGAAGGCGACATGCGGGAGATGGCGATGGACATCGCCGAGTCACTGTTTGACGAAGGCGATGAGCCGCCACCCGCCATTTGCGTGTTCGACCCGGACTTTCATGAAGGCGTGGTGGGCATCGTGGCCTCGCGCATCAAAGACAAATTGCACCGACCGACCTTTGTTTTTGCCGCCAGCAACGCGCCAGGCAAAGAGCACGAGCTCAAGGGCTCGGGCCGCTCCATCCCCGGTTTTCATTTGCGCGATGCACTGGACCTGGTGGCCAAGCGCGCACCAGGTGTGCTGCTGCGCTTTGGCGGTCATGCCATGGCCGCAGGCTGCACAGTGGCCGAAGAACACCTGGACGTGTTTGAAGAGACCCTGAACCAAGTGGCCGCCGAGTGGCTGGATGCGGCCACACTGCAGCGCCGCCTGGAGACCGACGGCCCACTCCCGCCCGAGTACCTGCGCGTGGACATGGTCGACATGCTGCACCGCGAGGTGTGGGGCCAGGGCTTTGCCGCGCCTGTGTTTTGCGAAGAAGTGGATGTGGTCTCGCAGAGGCTGGTGGGCGAAAAACACCTGGCGCTCAAGCTCAAGCACCAGGGTCAGGCCATCGACGGCATTTGGTTTGGTCGCACCGAGCCTTTGCCCAGCCGCGTCAAGCTCGCTTACCGGCTCGACGCCGATGAATGGCAGGGCCAAAAGCGGGTGCGCTTCATGGTCGAAGCGGCCGAGGTCTGAGGCCGCCTCACTGCAAACGGCACGCCATGAAAGATGGCCCGTTACTTGGCTGAGAGCGCCGCAAACACAGGGGCCGACACCAGACCGTACACGTCGCCGCCGAGCTTGGAGATTTCACGCACCAGCGTGCTGCTGATGTGCTGAACCGCTGCACTGGTGTGCAGAAAAATGGTGTCGACTTCGGGGGCCAGATGGCGGTTCATGCCCGACATCTGGGTTTCGTAGTCGTAATCGGTG
>CANBTZ010000076.1 GCA_947372495.1 Comamonadaceae bacterium
GAACGCTGCCACCGGGCCCACGGGCTCTTTGAGCACCATTTGCTGACCGGCCAGGTTGCGGGCGGGCACGATGCGCCCGTACACGCGGCGGCCTTCTTCGGAAAACCACTCGATGATGTCGGCCGAGGCCATGGCCTCGCCCTTGGCTTCGGCCAGGGGCTTGCCTTGCTCGAGCGTCAGCACCTGGCCAATGGCGTCGGCGCGCTCGCGCATCAGAGCGCCTGCACGGCGCATGATGGTGGCGCGCTCAGCCGCTGGCACCTTGCGCCAGAGGTCAAAGCCGCGTTGGGCGGCGGCCAGTGCGCGGTCCAGATCGGCAATGCCTGCATGGGCCAAGCGGCCGATTTCCAGACCTGTGGCGGGGTTGAACACGGGCAGCGTGCGGCCATCGGCGGCGTCGCACCATTGGCCATCAATGAACAGTTGGGTATTGGGGTACATGGTTCGGGCTTTCGTCAATGTCAAAGATGCGCCCATGTTAAGCGCAGGGTGGCGTGCGGGCGGTCTCGCAAATGCCAAGGCCGCAGCGATTTCTGCAGTGATCTATGTGGTGCTCAGTCGAGCTGCACGCCTGTGGCTTTGATGGGTTTTTCCCAGCGGGTCAGATCGGCTTTTTGCGCCGCAGCCAGATCGGCCGAGTTCGAGCCGATGGGCTCCAGACCCAGCTTGACCATCTTGTCCTTGATGGCCGGATCGCGGGCCAGTTTCATCATGGCTTTTTCGAGGCGGGTGAGGGCCTCGCCCTTGAGGCCTGCGGGCCCGTACATGGCAAACCAGGCGGTGGCTTCCATGTTCACGCCCGACTCCTTGAGCGTGGGTACTTCGGGCACTTGCGGGTCGCGCTGGCTGCCGGTCACGGCAATGATGCGGGCCTTGCCTGTGCGGTGAAACTCGACTGTTTCGGACACCACATCGAACTTGTAGCCAATGTGCCCGCCCAACAGCGCGTTGTTGGCCGGAGCGCCGCCTTGGAATGGCACATGGTTGAGGCTGATGCCTGCGGATTGCTCCATCAGCACGCCCATGAAGTGGGGCAGTGTGCCTGCGCCGGGTGTGCCGTAGCTGGCGTTGGCCGGGTCGCTCTTGGCTTTGGCCACCATTTCAGCCACGCTCTTCACGTTGGTCGCGGGGCCGGACACCACACCGAATTGAAAGCGTGCAATTTGCGAGATGGGCGTGAAGTCTTTGACCGCGTCGTAGTCGAGCTTTTTGTAGACGTGCGGGAACAGCACCATCGGGCCGCTGGGCAGCACGACCACGGTTTGACCGTCGGGCTTGGCCGCTTTGACGGCGTTGAGCGCAATGCGTCCACCGGCACCGGGCTTGTTGTCCACCACCACGGTGCTGAAGTCATCGCGCAGGGCATCGGCCACGATGCGGGCGATCACGTCGGCCGATCCGCCGGGCGGAAAGCCCACCAGAATTTTCAGCGGTGGTTTCTCATCGGCGTGCGCGCCGATGGCCGTCAGTGCCAGCAAAGCCACAGTCAGTGTGCGTCGGGTCAGTTTCATCATGGCGGGCGGTTCCTTGGGTTGAATGGGGGCGGGCAGCCGCGCCCGCAAGCCTCACAATGTAGGGCAATACCGCTTGATTGATCTAATCAACCATCCCCCCTGAAAACCCTGATGTCTCTGTCGCCTTCCCAACGTCTGGCCAGCGTCGACGATTTGTTGCTGTACCGCATGAGTCGCTTCAGTGCTGCGGCTGGGGCCATGGTGGTGCGCTTGTGCGAGGGCGGCTATGGCGTCACCCGGCGTGAGTGGGGCGTGATTGCCAAGCTCTATGGCCAGCAGGGTTTGCTGCCCTCTGAGTTGGCCGAGCAAATGCACCGCGACCGGGCCCGCACATCGCGCACCGTGACGGCCTTGCTGGGCAAGGGCCTGATCGAGCGGGTGGCGCTGCCCAGCGACCGCCGCAGTGTGCGAATCAGCCTGACGGCATCGGGCCAGCGTTTGTACGAAGCCCTGATGCCTCAGGTGCAGGCCATCAATGGCCAAATTTTGAGCGCCTTGAGTTCTGATGAAGCGGCGCAATTCGATGGCTTGCTCGACCGATTGCAGGCGCAGGTTCAGGTGTTGCAGGGCCAATTGCACCCGGTGCTGCCCAAAGCCAACCGGCATCTGGGACGCGCTGTGCCCGACAAGCCATGAAACGGCGTGCATGGATCGCTTTGCTGTGTGCCTGCACGCTGAGTGCCCAAGCCAGCGCAGAGGTGCGCTCCGGCTGGGTCAGCTGGGTGATGGACGGCGACACCTTGCTGGTGGTGCTGGACGACCAGCACGAGCCAATCAAGGTGCGTGTCAAGGACATCGACGCCCCCGAGAGCTGCCAGCCCGGCGGCGAGGCGGCGCGCGAAGCGATGATTGCGCTGGCCATGCGCCAACGTGTCGAGGTCGATGTGGTGGCCGAAGACGTGTATGGCCGTCAGGTGGCCCGCGTCATGCGGGGTGAGTTGGATCTGGGGGCCGAGATGGTGCGCACGGGCATGGCCTGGGCCTACCGTTTCAAGACGGGCAAAGGCCCCTATGCCCGCTTGCAGCGGCAAGCGCAGCAAAACCAGTGGGGCTTGTTTGCGGCCAAAGACACCGCGATGTCACCGCCCGTGTTCAGGCAGTTTCATGGCAGCTGCCACGGCGGTTGACGGGGCTTGGTGGGGGCGGTGGGGTCAGGCCGTGCGGTGCGCGGCGCACACCGGGCAGTCGGCGTTGCGGCCCACGCGGATGTCGGTCCAAGACAGCTCGCGCCCGTCGAGCATCAAGAGGCGTCCGGCCATGTGGCTGCCCATGCCGCTGAGGATTTTCAGCGCCTCGGCCGCTTGCACGGTGCCGATGATGCCCACCAGCGGTGCGAACACGCCCAGGGTGGCGCAGCGGGTTTCTTCGGGGGCGTTTTCTGGTGGGAACACGCAGGCGTAGCAAGGTGCGTTGGGCTGGGTGCTGTCAAACACCGAGACTTGGCCGTCCATGCGGATGGCCGCGCCCGACACCAGCGGCTTGCGGTGCTGCACGCAGGCCAGGTTCACGGCCTGGCGGGTTTCAAAGTTGTCGCAGCAGTCGATCACCACATCGGCCTGGGGCACCAGCTTGTCCAGCAGCGCCGCGTCTGCGCGTTGCGTGATGCAGGTCACCTGCGGGTCGGGGTTGATTTGTGCAATGGCCGTGCGGATGGATTCGGCCTTGGGCTGGCCCACGCGCTCCAGTGTGTGGGCGATCTGGCGCTGTAGGTTGGTGGCGTCCACCTCGTCGTGGTCAACGAGGGTGATGCGGCCCACGCCTGCGCTGCCCAGGTACAGGGCCACAGGCGAGCCCAGCCCCCCTGCGCCAATCACCAGCGCGTGCGAGGCGAGCAGTTTGTCCTGGCCCTCGATGCCCAACTCATTGAGCAGGATGTGCCGCGAGTACCGCAGCAGCTGGGCGTCGTCCATGGACTTCAGTCTTCTTTCTTCTCGACCTTGCGTTCGACCAAGGTGGTGCTGGCCTTGACCGGCTGGCCCTTGAGTTGGTTGAGGGCTTGCTGCAACTGGAAGTCTTTGTCAGAGCCGAATTCAGGCAAGCGGCGCTCGGCCACAGGTTTCTTCGATTCTTCTTCGAGCTTTTTGAGGGCTTCTTCGCGGGCCTTCTCGCGCTCGGGGTCTTTTTTCTCGGCTTCTTTGCCGTTGGACAGGTGCTTTTCGAGGTCGGCTTCGCGGGTGCGCAAAGCGGCGAAGACGTTGCCATTCTCGGTCTCGTCCAGCATCACATCAGGCACGATGCCTTTGGCCTGGATGCTTCGGCCGTTGGGCGTGAAGTAACGGGCAGTGGTGATCTTGAGCGCGGTGTCCGGGCCCAGCTGGCGCACGGTTTGCACCGAGCCTTTGCCAAAGGTCTGGTTGCCCATCAAAGTGGCACGTTTGTGGTCTTGCAGGGCACCGGCCACGATCTCGCTGGCCGAGGCCGAGCCTTCGTTGACCAGCACGATCAAAGGCACCTTCTTGAGGGCGCCGCCCGTGGCTTGGGTCAACTTGGCGATCGGGTCATTGCTGGCGCTGCGACGCCAGAACTGAGGGGACGCTTTGTAAATGAACTTGCTCTCTTCGAGCTGGCCGTTGGTGGACACCACCGCGACGTTTTCGGGCAAGAAAGCCGCAGACAAAGCCACGGCCGCGTCCAGCAGGCCGCCGGGGTCGTTGCGCAGGTCCAGCACCAGGCCTTTGAGGGTCTTTTCCTGGCGAACCATGTCTTCGAGCTTTTTGGCAAAGTCTTCGACGGTGCGCTCCTGGAACTGGGTCACGCGGATCCAGCCGTAACCGGGTTCAATGACCTTGGCCTTGACCGATTGGGTCTTGATTTCTTCGCGGATGATGGTGACCGGGAAGGTGCGGCTTTCATCTTTGCGGAAAACCATCAGCACGACTTTGGTGTTGGGTTCGCCGCGCATGCGCTTGACCGCTTCGTTCAGGGTCAGGCCCTTGACGGCGGCATCGTCAATCTTGGTGATCAGGTCGTTGGTCTTGAGCCCAGCGCGGTCAGCGGGCGAGCCTTCGATGGGCGAGACGATCTTGATCAGGCCGTCTTCCTGGCTGATCTCGATGCCCACGCCGACGAACTTGCCCGATGTGCCTTCTGAAAATTCTTTGAAGCTCTTTTTGTCAAAGTACTGCGAGTGGGGGTCGAGGCTTGAGACCATGCCCGAGATGGCTTCGGTGATCAGCTTTTTCTCGTCCACGGGCTCGACGTAGTCGCTTTTGACCATGCTGAAGACCGCGGCCAGCTGCTGCAACTCTTCGAGGGGCAGCGGGGCCATGTTGCCGCGCGCCACGGTTTGCAGCGAAACGGTGGTCAGCGCGCCCGCCAAGGCACCCACGCCAACCCAGCCGATGATCTTCAGTTGATGTCTCATGTAGTCAAAATTTCTCAATTGCCAATGCGGCCCAATATACACCGAGCGTCATTGTGAAAACGCCGCCTCGGGCAAACCCTTGGCGGCGTGTGGTCGTGGCCCTGTCAGGCCTTGCCCTGGCCTGCTACAGCGGCCGCAGCCGCAGCGGCGGCCTCTGCGTCGCCCAGGTAGTAGTGGCGGATGGGCTTGAGGTTCTCGTCCAGCTCATAGACCAGCGGGATGCCGTTGGGGATGTTCAGGCCCACGATGTCGCTGTCAGAGATGCCGTCCAGGTACTTGATCAGGGCGCGGATCGAGTTGCCGTGCGCGGCGACCAGCACGCGCTTGCCCGCCTTGATGCTGGGGGCAATGCTGTCGTTCCAAGCGGGCAGCACACGGGCCACGGTGTCTTTGAGGCACTCGGTCAGTGGCACGGCGCTGGTGTCCACCTTGGCGTAGCGGCGGTCGCTGCGCTCGCAGCGGGGGTCGGTCGCTTCCAGGGCGGGTGGTGGGGTGTCGTAGCTGCGACGCCAGACCAGCACCTGCTCGTCGCCAAATTGTTTGGCCATGTCGGCTTTGTTCAGGCCCTGCAGGCTGCCGTAGTGGCGTTCGTTCAGGCGGTAGTCTTTGACCACGGGCAGCCAGGTGCGGTCCATCTCGTCCAGGGTGTACCAAAGGGTGTGGATGGCGCGCTTGAGCACCGAGGTGTAGCACAGGTCAAAGTCCCAGCCTTCGGCCTTGAGCAGCTTGCCGGCCGACATGGCCTGGCTCACGCCTGTGGGGGTCAGGTCAACGTCGGTCCAGCCGGTGAAGCGGTTTTCGAGGTTCCAGGTGGATTCGCCGTGGCGGATCAAGACAAGTTTGTACATGGCAAGGTTTTCAGATGCGGGTCAAAACGGGATTAAGCCCCGCATTTTAGAATTGGGGCATGCCGGTCCTTGCTTGGCCCGGTTTTTTTATTGAAATAAAGGTGCGTTCCGTGAAATTTTTCCTCGACAACTGGATGTTGGTCGCCGTGGCCTTGGCCTCAGGTTTGGCCTTGCTGTGGCCCGTGGTCAACCAGGGCAACGGCCTGAGCTTGGCGCAAGCGGTGATGCTGATGAACCGCGACAAAGCCGTGGTGGTGGACGTGAGCGAGCCCGATGAGTTTGCGCGTGCCTACGTGCTGGGCGCCAAAAACGTGCCACTGGCCCAGCTGGAAGCCCAGCTGCCCCAAGTGGCCAAGAACAAGTCGGCCCCGCTGATTTTGGTGTGCCAAAGCGGCGTGCGCTCGGGTCGCGCCACGGCTGTGGCCCGCAAGCTCGGTTACGAGAATGCCCAGAGCCTGTCGGGCGGCATGAAAGCCTGGCAAGCGGCCAGCCTGCCTGTGCTCACTGCCTGAAGAGAGGAATCCAAATGACACCCGTGAAGATGTACACCACCGCTGTTTGCCCTTACTGCATTCGGGCCAAGCAAATCCTCAAGGCCAAGGGCGTCGATCAGATCGAAGAGATCCGCATCGACACCTCGCCAGAGCAGCGAGACCACATGATGAAGATCACTGGCCGCCGCACGGTGCCGCAGATTTTCATTGGCGAGACCCATGTGGGTGGCTGTGATGACCTGGTCGCACTCGACGCCAAAGGGGGCTTGGTGCCCCTGCTTCAGGACGAATGACCCCCTGAACATCGCGGATAATTCCCCCGTCTACAACTGGCGGGCAGTCCATCCCGGGCTGCCCGCGTTTTTTCAAAAAGTCTCAAGATGTCCGATACCCAAACTCCTGAAGTCGCAAGCTCTGAAGCCCTGGCCCCTGTGTTCCAAATCCAGCGCGTTTATCTCAAGGAGGCTTCTTTGGAGCAGCCCAACTCGCCCGCCATCCTGCTTGAGCAGCAGCAGCCGACCGTGGACATCCAGCTGGGCGTAGAAAGCCTGCCTGTGGCCGACGGCGTGTTCGAAGTCAGCGTCACGGCCACCGTGCACACCAAGATCGGTGACAAAACCGTGTTTTTGGCCGAGTGCAAGCAAGGCGGCATTTTTGAAGTGCGCAACATCCCCGACGACCAAATGGGTGCCCTGATCGGCATCGCTTGCCCACAAATCGTGTACCCCTACCTGCGTGGCAACGTGGCCGACCTGATCACCCGTGGCGGTTTCCCACCCGTGCACCTGGCCGAAATCAACTTCCAAGCCATGTTCGAGCAGCAGCAAGCCCAAGCTGCCGCCACCCAGCAGTAAGCACTGCCAACACCCGGCATGCAGATCACCATCATCGGTGCGGGGGCTTGGGGCACAGCGCTGGCAATTGCCGCCAGCCGCTCGCTGTCAGCCCACCGGGTGAGCCTGCATGCGCGTGACGCTGCACAGGCCCAGGCCATGCAGCAGCAGCGCCGCAACGAGCGGTATTTGCCCGGCATCGATCTGCCTGAGGCGCTGTCGATCATCTCTGGCCCGTTGGACGCTTTGGTGCAGTCCGCCCGGCCCGAAGACCTCATCATCATCGCGACTCCCATGGCGGGCCTGCGCAGCACCTTGCAGGCACTGCAAGGCGTCCCCGCGTCGGTGGCTTGGCTGTGCAAGGGCTTTGAAGCCGACTCCGGCCTCATGCCCCACGAAGTACAGTCCCAAGTGGCCCCGCTGCTGCGCGCCGGGGCGCTGAACGGCCCCAGCTTTGCTGCAGAAGTGGCCCGCACCCAACCCACCGCGCTGGTGGCCGCCAGCCCGCACGCATCGGTGCGCGACGCGCTGGTGCAGGCCTTTCATGGCTCGGCCCTGCGCGTGTACGCCAACGACGACATCGTCGGGGTCGAGGTGGGCGGCGCCGTCAAAAACGTGCTGGCCATCGCCACAGGCCTGTGCGATGGCTTGGACCTGGGCCTGAACGCCCGCGCAGCCCTGATCACCCGGGGCTTGGCCGAAATGACCCGGCTGGGCGTGGCGCTGGGCGCCAAGCCCGAGACCTTCATGGGCCTGTCGGGTTTGGGCGATCTGGTGCTCACGGCCACGGGCGACTTGAGCCGCAACCGCAAAGTGGGCCTGCTGCTGGCCCAAGGCCTGAGCCTGGAGCAGGCCGTCACATCGCTGGGCCATGTGGCCGAAGGCGTGTACAGCGCCCGCACCGTGCACCAACGCGCCCGCCAACTGGGCGTGGACATGCCGATCACCGAGGCGGTGGTGGCCTTGCTCGACGGCCGCCTCAAAGCGTTTGATGCCGTGCAGGTGCTGATGGGGCGAGGGCCTCGGGGCGAAGCGGTTTAAAAGCCCAAGCCAGGTTTTGCGGGGGTCAGCGCTGCATCGCATCTGAGCGACACAAAACAGTCACATATTTCCATTAAAATTGAATCATGGAAGAAAAGCACGTCATCAAAGCACTGGCCGCACTGGCCCAGCCCAACCGGCTGCAGATTTTTCGCGCCTTGGTTGTGAAGGGCAGCGAGGGCTTGACGCCCGCGTTGCTGGCCGAGTCGCTGGGGCTGCCTGCCAACACGCTGTCATTCCATTTGAAAGAGTTGAAGCATGCGGATCTGATTTCTCAAGAACGCAGCGGCCGCAACCTGATCTATCGGGCGCAGTACGACCGCATGAACGCTGTCTTGGCCTTCCTCACCCAAAACTGCTGCCAAGGCGAGGCTTGCCTCACCGAGGCCGCTGCCTGTCACTGCTGACTGAAAGTCCCACATGAGCTCAGAAACACGCCCTTTGAACGTTCTTTTTCTTTGTACCCACAACTCTGCGCGGAGCATTTTGGCGGAGGCCATGCTCAACCACCTGGGCAAAGGCCGGTTCAAGGCCTATTCCGCAGGCAGCAGTCCGCGTGAGAACCAAAAACCCAACCCCCTGGCGCTGGCAACGCTTAGCCAAGCGGGTGTGTCGATTGAAGGCTTGAGCAGCAAAAGCTGGGACGAATTTGCCCGAGCGGATGCACCACAGATGGACCTGGTGATCACCGTTTGCGACAACGCCGCAGGCGAGGTGTGCCCCTATTGGCCAGGTCAACCCGCCACAGCCCACTGGGGTTACGCAGACCCTTCCGAAGCGCAAGGCGGCGACGACAAAAAACGCGAAGCCTTTGTGCAAACGCTGCACCTCATCCGCAGGCGTTTGGAGATTTTTGTGAACTTGCCTTTGAGCAGTTTGACCCGTCTCTCGATCGAAAAGACCGCCCGCGATTTGGCCAAGGACTGACCCCATGAACGAAGCACAAACAGCCGCGCCCATGAGCGTGTTTGAGCGCTACCTGACCGTTTGGGTCTTCCTGTGCATCGTGGCAGGCATGGCGCTCGGGCAATTTTTCCCGAGCGCATTCCAAGCGGTTGGCCGCATGGAAATCGCACAGGTCAATTTGCCTGTGGGCTTGTTGATCTGGGTGATGATCATCCCCATGCTGGTGAAGGTGGACTTTGGCGCTTTGCACGAAGTGCGCAAACATGTCAAAGGCATCGGCGTCACGCTGTTTGTGAATTGGTTGGTGAAGCCTTTCTCGATGGCCTTTTTGGGCTGGCTTTTCATTCGCCACTGGTTTGCGCCCCTGTTGCCACCGGACCAACTCGACAGCTACATCGCCGGATTGATCTTGCTGGCGGCGGCGCCCTGTACCGCCATGGTCTTTGTCTGGAGCCGCTTGACGGGTGGTGACCCGCTGTTCACCTTGTCGCAGGTCGCACTCAACGACAGCATCATGGTCGTCGCCTTTGCACCTTTGGTCGCTTTCTTGTTGGGGCTGTCTGCGATCACCGTGCCTTGGGACACGCTGCTGACCTCGGTGGTGCTCTACATCGTCATTCCGGTGGCCTTGGCGCAGTGGCTGCGGAAGTCTTTGCTGGCCAAGGGCGCGCTGGCGTTCGATGCCGTGATGGCCCGAATCGGCCCCTGGTCCATCGCGGCTTTGCTGGCCACGTTGGTGTTGTTGTTCGCATTCCAAGGCGAGGCCATTTTGCAGCAGCCGCTGGTGATTGGCCTGTTGGCGGTGCCGATCTTGATCCAAGTCTTGTTCAATTCCGCGTTGGCTTACGGGTTGAACCGCGTGGTGGGCGAGAAGCACAACATCGCTTGCCCATCCGCGCTGATTGGCGCATCCAACTTCTTCGAGTTGGCCGTTGCCGCAGCCATCAGCTTGTTTGGTTTCCACTCCGGTGCGGCACTCGCCACGGTGGTGGGGGTGTTGATCGAAGTGCCCGTGATGCTGCTGGTGGTGTACATCGTGAACCATTCCAAAGGCTGGTACGAGAGCACCGATTCCGCCTCGGGGATTCGAGGATGACTGATCCCATTTTGAGCGGCCCAACACAAGCGTTGCCCCAGATCGACAACGCTTGCTTTGTGGTGCCAAGCCTCACCGCACTGGGTGTGCAGGCGCCTTCGACCCATCCGCCTCGGATCTTGATGCTGTATGGCTCGCTGCGCGAGCGCTCTTACAGCAAGCTGCTGACCTTGGAAGCCGCGCGCCTGCTCGAGGCCATGGGGGCAGAGGTTCGGGTGTACGACCCCTTGGATTTGCCGCAACCCGACGCAGCGCCCGACAGCCATCCCAAAGTCAAAGAGCTGCGCGATCTGGCGGCGTGGTGCGAGGGCATGGTGTGGTGCTCACCAGAGCGCCACGGGGCCATGACCGGCATCCTGAAAAGCCAGATCGACTGGATCCCTTTGTCCGCAGGCGCGGTTCGCCCCACGCAAGGCAAAACTTTGGCGGTGATGGAGGTTTGCGGTGGCTCGCAATCGTTCAATGCCGTCAACCAAATGCGCATTCTGGGCCGCTGGATGCGGATGCTGACGATCCCCAACCAGAGCTCGGTTGCCAAGGCTTTTTTGGAGTTCGACGAAGCCGGCCGCATGAAACCCTCGGCCTATCACGACCGTTTGGTCGATGTGATGGAAGAGCTCGTCAAATTCACGCTGCTCACACGCGATGTGTCGCCCTACTTGGTGGACCGTTACAGCGAGCGCAAAGAGACAGCGCAAGAACTGTTCAAGCGCGTGAACCAAAAATCCATTTGAGTTGAATCAGCATGGACTGTTGTCAGTCCATGTTGCCAAACGCTTTGACTGTCCCTCAAAGTTCAAAGTTATCAATCAAACGCGTTGTGCCCAACTTGGCGGCCCCCAGCACCACCAGCGCATCACCCGCTTGCGGCGCTTGCAGATCGTGGCGGCGGCGCACGGTGAGGTAGTCGGGTTGCCAGCCGCGCTGGCGCAGACCTTCAAGTGCTTTCGCTTCGAGGGCGGGCAGGTGGGTCGC
>CANBTZ010000077.1 GCA_947372495.1 Comamonadaceae bacterium
ATTGAAGTCGATGTCTTCGTTGCGACCCGACAGCTTGGCGGCCAGGTAGTAGCGCAGCCACTCGGGGTTCATGCCCAGGCTCAGGTACTTGAGCGGGTCCAGGCCCGTGCCCCGGCTCTTGCTCATTTTTTCGCCGTTGTTCACCGTCAGGAAGCCATGCACGTTCACCTTGTTCGGCGTCTTGCGGCCACTGAAATGCAGCATGGCGGGCCAAAACAGCGTGTGGAAAGTGACGATGTCCTTGCCGATGAAGTGGATCTGCTCCAGATCCGGGTTGGCCATGTAGTCGTTGTAGTCTTCGCCGCGTTGGTCGAGCAGGTTTTTGAGCGAAGCCAGGTAGCCCACTGGCGCGTCCAGCCAGACGTAAAAGTACTTGCCCGGTGCGTCGGGGATCTCGATGCCAAAGTAAGGCGCATCGCGCGAGATGTCCCAGTCGCCCAGGCCTTCGCTGGTCGTGCCGTCCGGGTTGGTGCGCACGCTGAACCATTCTTTGACCTTGTTGGCCACCTCGGGTTGCAGCTTGCCGTCTTGCGTCCACTGGGTCAAAAATTCAACACAGCGCGGGTCGGACAGTTTGAAGAAGAAATGCTCCGAGGTTTTCAGCTCGGGCTTGGCACCTGACAGCGCAGAGAAGGGGTTGATCAGGTCGGTAGGGGCGTACACCGCGCCGCAGACCTCGCAGTTGTCGCCGTATTGGTCTTTGGCGTGGCACTTGGGGCACTCGCCTTTGATGAAACGATCGGGCAGGAACATGTTCTTTTCGGGGTCAAAGAACTGCTCCACGGCGCGCACTTCGATCAGCGAGCCGCCGTCGGCAGCCGAAATGTCGCGCAGGTCGCGGTAAATCTGGCGGGCCAGCTCGTGGTTTTCAGGCGCGTCGGTGCTGTGCCAGTTGTCAAAAGCGATGTGAAAGCCATCCAGATAGGGCTTGCGGCCGGCTGCGATGTCGGCCACGAACTGCTGGGGCGTCTTGCCCGCTTTTTCGGCGGCGATCATGATCGGCGCGCCATGGGTGTCGTCGGCACCCACAAAATTCACTTGGCTGCCCTGCATTCTTTGGTAACGCACCCAGATGTCGGCCTGGATGTACTCCATGATGTGGCCGATGTGGAAGTTGCCGTTGGCATACGGCAAGGCGGTGGTGACGAACAGCTGGCGGGTGGGGGCGGACATGGTGCGACGACTTGTAGGGGAATCCGCGATTTTAGAGGTTGCGTGGGCGCTTATCGTTAAACTGCGCCCCATCTCTTAGACCGCGCAGAAAGCATCCGACCCCATGGCGACCCCCGAACAACTCTCGCAAGCCTTGCAAACCGTCATCGACCCGAACACGGGCAAGGACTTCATTTCGACCAAGCAGCTGAAAAACCTCCGCGTGGATGGCGGCGATGTGTCGTTTGACGTGGAACTGGGTTACCCCGCCAAAAGCCAGATTCCGGCGCTGCAACAGGCGCTGGTGGCGGCGGCCAAGGGTGTGGCAGGCGTGTCCAACGTGTCAGCCCATGTGAGTTTCAAAATCGTGGCCCATGCAGCCCAGCGCGGCGTGGCGCTGCTGCCGCAGGTCAAAAACATTGTGGCCGTGGCCTCGGGCAAGGGCGGCGTGGGCAAAAGCACAACGGCGGCCAACCTGGCGCTGGCGCTGGCCGCCGAAGGTGCCAAAGTGGGCTTGTTGGACGCCGACATCTACGGCCCCAGCCAGCCCATGATGATGGGCATTCAAGGCCGTCCCGAGAGCGAAGATGGCAAAACCATGGAGCCGATGGAAAACCACGGTGTGCAGGTCATGTCGATTGGTTTCTTGGTGGACCAGGACGAGGCCATGATCTGGCGCGGCCCCATGGCCACCCAGGCGCTGGAGCAATTGCTGCGTCAGACCCATTGGAAAGACCTGGATTACCTGATCGTCGACATGCCCCCGGGCACGGGTGACATCCAGCTGACGCTCAGCCAGCGCATGCCAATGACCGGCGCCGTGATCGTGACCACGCCGCAAGACATTGCACTGCTCGATGCCAAGAAGGGCATCAAGATGTTTGAAAAAGTCGGTGTGCCGATTTTGGGCTTGGTGGAAAACATGGCGGTCCACGTCTGCACGAACTGCGGTCATGTGGAGCACATCTTTGGCGAAGACGGCGGCAAGCGTTATGCCACCGAAAAAGGCATCGACTACCTGGGCGCTTTGCCCCTGAACATGCAGATCCGCCTGCAGGCCGACAACGGCAAGCCCACGGTGGTGTCCGATCCCGAGGGCGAAGTGGCGCAGATCTACAAGGCCGTGGCCCGCCAGGTGGCGGTCAAGATCGCGGCCCAGGCCAAAGATTTTTCAAGCAAGTTCCCCAGCATCAAGATCAGCAAGGACACGTGACCGAGTGGGGCTGTCATGGGCGTTGGCGCAGCCCAAAGGACGTCAGCAGCGACGCCACCCAAGCGGGCCTGAAATTCACCACCAAGGCCAGCAGGGTGAGCGAAATGCCCGCCCACTGCCAGCCGCTGATGATTTCGTTGAGCGCCAGCGCGCCCGCGCTCAAACCGATCACCGGCACGCCCAGGCTGAGTGGGGCCACTTGGTTGGCTGGGTGGCGTTTGAGCAGCCCGGTCCACAAGGCGTAGCCGATGACGGTGGCAAACCAGCCCAAATACAAGAGCGACACCCAACTGGCCCAGCCCAGTTGGCTCAGGTGCTGCCAATCGGGCGTAGGGTCAAAGGCCCAGCTCAGCAACATGAAGGGCACGATGGGCACTGCCGAGCTCCACACCACAAAGGCCACCGGGTCGTAGCCTGGCCCGCCCTGGCTCGCTTGCTGTGCCTTGCGGGCCACGATGTTGGACGCCGCCCACATGCAGGCGCCGCCCAAGTTCAGGATCAGGCCTGCCCAAGTCACCCCGGTGGAGGTGCCCGACTGCACACCCATGCCAAAGCACGTCAGAGCCAACGCGCCCAGCGCCAAGCTGAATTTTTGGGGGCCTGCCAGCGGTTCGTGCAGGAAAAAAAGCCCCAACAAAGCGGTGAAAAAGACCTGCGTCTGCATCAGCACCGAGGCCAATGAAGCGGTCATGCCCACCTTGAGCGCGATGAACAGCAGGCCAAATTGCCCGAGGCCCTGGCACAGGCCATACGCCAAGATCCAGCGCACGGGCAGCGCAGGACGGCGCAAGAAAAACAGCAAAGGCAAGGCCGCTGCCAAGTAGCGCCCCACGCCGAGCTGGAAGGGGGTGAAGTCTTGCAGGCCGAACTTCATGGCCACGAAATTGGTGCCCCAGATGACGATCACGCCCAGGGCGGCGAGGTAGTCTTTGGCGGTGAAAGGAGTGGTCATGCGGGGCCTGCCTGAGGCTTCAGGGGCCGCGGCACTGTGGGTGAAAAAAAGCCACGGCAGCTGGCGCGGTCGTGGCTTTTGATCTTAGGGGGCGCTGGCGCAGGGGCCTGTGCCCCGGGTGACGCGTTGCAAGTGGCGTTTATGCGCTGTTCTTTTCCATGTCGCGCAAACGAAAGCGCTGGATCTTGCCCGTCGCGGTCTTGGGCAACTCGGCCACAAACTCGATGAAGCGCGGGTACTTGTAGGGGGCCAGACGCTCTTTCACAAAGGCCTTGACCTCCTCTTGCGTCAGGCTTTGACCCGCTTTGAGCACGATGAAGGCCTTGGTCTTGGTCAGGCCATCGCTGTCTTCTTTGCCGATGACGGCGGCTTCGAGGATGGCGGGGTGCTGCACCAGCGTGGCTTCGACTTCAAAAGGCGAGACATAGATGCCACTGACCTTGAGCATGTCGTCGTTGCGGCCCGCGTAGGTGTAGTAACCGTCGGGGTCGCGGGTGTACTTGTCGCCGCTCTTGGTCCACACGCCCTGAAAGGTGTCGCGGGTTTTGTCGCGGTTGTTCCAGTACATCAAGGCGCTGCTCGGCCCCTGGATGTAGAGGTCACCGATCTCGTTGTGGCCGGTGACCACGCTGCCGTCCTCGTTGCGCAGTTGCACTTCGTAGCCGGGCACCGCCTTGCCGGTGGTGCCGTAGCGCACGTCGCCAGGGCGGTTGGACAAAAAGACGTGCAGCATTTCGGTGGAGCCGATGCCGTCGATGATTTCGCAGGCAAAGTGCTTGGACCAGCGCTCGCCAATGTCGCTGGGCAAGGCTTCACCCGCTGACGAACACAAGCGCAGCGCGACCTGGCTCTTGGCGGGCAAATCGGGGCTGGCCAGCATGCCGCCGAAGCCAGTGGGTGCGCCGTAAAACACGGTGGGTTGGTGGTCCACCAGGCGCTTGAAAGTCGCTTGCGGTGTGGGGCGTTCGGCCATCAGCACCACACTGGCACCCACGCTCAAAGGGAAAGTGAGCGCGTTGCCCAGGCCATAGGCAAAGAAGAGTTTTGCAGCTGAGAACACCACATCGTTCTCACGCAAATCCAGCACGCCCTTGCCATACAGCTCGGCGGTCCAGTAGAGGTTGCCCTGGCTGTGCACGGTGCCCTTGGGCTTGCCTGTGGAGCCTGAGGAATACAGCCAGAAGGCCGGTTCATCCGCCAAGGTTTGCGCAGGCAGCACGGGGTTGCTTTGCGCCACGAAGGCGGCCATGTCGGACTGGCCAGCGGCCAGCGCAGCGCTGGGGCGCGAGACTACCACATGCTGCACTTCGGTTTTGACCAATGCCATCGCCGCTTGCAGTGTGGGCAGCAGGGTGCCCGAGACCAGCGCGGCTTGCGCGCGGCTGTTGCTCAGCATGAAGGCATAGTCTTCGGCAGTCAGCAGCGTGTTCACGGCCACGGGCACGATGCCCGCGTAAAGCGATCCCAAAAAGGCCACCACCCAGTCGCTGCTGTCTTGCATGAGCAGCAGCACACGCTCTTCGCGCTTGAGGCCCAAGGCCTTGAGGCCGCCTGCAAAGCGGCGGACCTGCTCGGTCAACTCGCCATAAGTCGTGTTGCCTGCATCGTCGATCAGGGCGGTTTTGTCAGGACGTGCGGCGTTGGTGGCGATCAGGTGCTGGGCGAAGTTGAACTCGGTGGGTGGTGGGTTCACGGCTCGGGTCATGCTTGTCTCCTCGTTCTCTCAGTGTTCTTCAAAGGGGCTGCTTTTGCAAATGGGGTGTAGGAGCTGCGCCCTCGCAGCGATTTGTCTGCTTGAGCACATTTGCCGCGAGGGCGCGGCTCCTACAAGGGCGTTCAGAGGGGCAGTTTGCCGCCTTGCGCGGCCAAAACGTCCAGCGCCAACGCGCTGCCTTGTACGGCGCTGCGGCGGTGGTAAAAGTTCAGGGCGCGCAAGCCGCCCAACTCTTCGCCGCCGCCAGCGCGGCCAGGGCCGCCGTGCAGGCTCATGGGCATCACGTTGCCGTGGCCGCTGTGCAGGGCCGCCACATCGGGCGAAATGGCATGCACCCGGCCGTGGCTGCTGGCCAGCTCGACCGAGGCTTGCGCGGTGAAGGCCGGGTCTTCGCTGTAGACCGAGCACACCAGCGAGCCTTCGCCGCGGCGGATCATGGCGTAGGCCTCTTCAATGTTGTCGTAAGGCATCAGGGTGGACACGGGGCCGAACACCTCGACCGCGTGCAGTACTTTGGCCGTCATCGGGGTTTCAGTACCTAGCAGCACCGGGGCCACGCAGGCGCTGGATGCATCTGCATCCAACAGCGCAGCGCTGTTGCCGTTAAACAAAACGGTGGCTTCGGTTTTGAGTTGGGCCAGACCCGCCAGCACGCTGGTCTTTTGCTCCTGGCTCACCAGCGCGCCCATGCGCACAGTCTCGTTGCGTGGGTTGCCCACGGTGGTTTTGGCCAGGCGTGCGCCAATGGCTTGGGCGGCGGCTTGGTAAAGCGCACGGGGCACAAAAATGCGGCGAATGGCCGTGCACTTTTGGCCCGATTTGACAGTCATCTCACGGGCGACTTCGGCCACCAGCAACTTGAAGGCTTCGCTGTCGGCGGTCGCGGCTGGTGAGAGCAGGGCGCTGTTGAGGCTGTCGGCTTCGATGTTGCAGCGCACCGACAACTCGGTCACAGCGCGGTGGCTGCGGATGATCTTGCCCGTCTCAGCCGAGCCCGTGAAGCTGACCACGTCAAAGGCTTGCAGCTGGTCCATCAGGCCTGCCGACGAGCCGCAGATGACCGACAAAGCGCCCAAGGGCAGCACGCCGGCATCGACCACGTCTTTCACCATGCGCTGGGTGAGCCAGGCGGTGGCGGTGGCGGGCTTGATGATGACGGGCACACCCGAGAGCAGGGCGGGTGCGGCTTTTTCCCACAAGCCCCAGCTGGGGAAGTTGAAGGCGTTGATGAACAGCGCCACGCCGTGGGTGGGCACCTGGATGTGTTGGGTTTGAAAAGCCGGGTCTTTGGCCATGCGGATGCGCTCGCCGTCGAGCAGCAGCGTGGCGTCGCCCAAGGCCGCGCCCTGCTTGGCGTAATAACCCAGGGTGAAGATGGCGCCGTCGATGTCCACGCCCGAGTCCTTGGCCACGGTGCCGCTGTTGGCAGTGGCGATCTCGTAATAAGCATCGCGGTGGGCTTGCAGGACTTCTGTGATTTTGGTCAGCAGGGCTGCGCGCTGGCCGTAGCTCAGGGCGCGCAGGGCCGCGCCGCCTTGTTCGCGGGCAAAGGCAAAGCCTTCGGCCAGGTCGATGCCGTTGCTCGACACACGGGCCAGCTCGGTGCCCAGCACCGGGTCGAACAGGGGCGTGCCTGCACCGGTGCCGGTTTGCCAGCGGCCTGCGAAGAAGTTGGGGAGCAAAGAGGGGGTCATGTGCAGGACTTTCGTTGGGGCCTTGAAGGTCGATTTCAGTTGGGCATGCACTGGCATGCAACAAAAAATTGTTCCTGAAGGGCAGTTGGCGGTATAAACAGCGGTTGATGCACTATTGTGCTTGCCCACTAGTATGCAATAAAGTGCATGTTTTGGGGTCGTTGAAATAAGAGGGTTTTCCCTAGTCTGCAATCAAAGGTTGAGCATGACATCTCAAGAGTCCACGTTGATGGAGCCGTCCGAGGCGGAGGCAAAACGCAGCCCTTTTCTGGTGGCGCTGGGTGAGCGTGTGCGCACCTTGCGTGCGCGCCAAGGCATGACGCGCCGGGCTGTGGCGGTGGCCGCCGATGTGTCCGAGCGCCATCTGGCCAATCTGGAGTACGGCACGGGCAACGTCTCGGTGCTGGTGCTCTTGCAAGTGGCCAACGCCTTGCAGTGCTCGCTGGCCGAACTGCTGGGCGATGTGACCACCGGCTCGCCCGAGTGGTTGTTGATTCGTGAATTGCTGTCCAAGCGCAGCGAGGCCGACCTGCGGCGCGCCCGCGTGCAACTGGGGGAGATGTTTGGCGAAGGCGGCAATGCACAAGAGCGCAAGAACCGCATTGCCCTGATTGGTTTGCGCGGTGCGGGCAAAACCGCGCTGGGCCAGCGCCTGGCCGATGACATGGGCTTTCCCTTCATTGAGCTCAGCCGCGAGATCGAGCAGTTTGCTGGCTGCCAGATCAGCGAAATCCACAACCTGTATGGCGCCAATGCCTACCGCCGTTACGAGCGCCGAGCACTCGAAGAGGCCATTCAAATTTACCCCGAAGTGGTTATTGCCACCCCGGGCGGCTTGGTGTCGGATTCGGCCAACTTCAATGTGTTGCTCTCGCACTGCACCACCGTGTGGCTGCAGGCCGACGCGGTCGACCACATGGGCCGCGTGGCCGCGCAAGGCGATATGCGCCCCATGGCCGCCAGCCGAGAGGCGATGGAAGACCTCAAACGCATTCTGGAAGGGCGCTCGGCCTTCTATTCCAAGGCCGACATGGCCATCAACACCAGTGGCCGCACCGAAGACCAAGCCTTTGAGGCCTTGCGTACTTCGGTTCGCCAGCATCTGGCCATGCCTGCGTGAGGCCGGGCGAAGATGTTTAATTCCTAGGGTAAATACTTAGTAAATGCATTAAAGTGCATATTGAAGGCGAGCGTGGTCTGCACTAAACTTCCCATCAACATGCAGCGAAATGCATTTTTTGACCGAAGTCAAACCCATTCCTTCCATCGGAGACACCCATGACAACATCGCCACAGGTTGACTACCAAACCAACCCTTCCCAATACAAGCACATCAACTTGGCCTTCGATGGCGAGATCGCGACCTTGTCGATCAACATCAACGAAGACGCTGGCATCCGTCCTGGCTACAAACTCAAGCTCAACAGCTATGACTTGGGTGTGGACATCGAATTGCATGACGCGCTGCAACGCATCCGCTTCGAGCACCCCGAAGTGCGCTCGGTGGTGGTGACCAGCTTGAAAGACCGCGTGTTCTGCTCCGGTGCCAACATCTTCATGCTGGGTGTGTCCACCCACGGCTGGAAAGTGAACTTTTGCAAGTTCACCAACGAAACCCGCAACGGCATCGAAGACTCCAGCAATCACGATGGTCTGAAATTCGTCGCGGCCCTGAACGGCGCTTGCGCTGGCGGCGGCTATGAGCTGGCCTTGGCTTGCGATGAGATCGTCCTGGTCGACGACCGCTCCAGCGCCGTGTCGCTGCCTGAAGTGCCCTTGCTCGGCGTGTTGCCCGGCACCGGTGGCTTGACCCGCGTGACCGACAAGCGCCATGTGCGCCACGATCTGGCCGATATTTTCTGCACCAGCGTCGAAGGTGTGCGTGGCCAAAAAGCCGTCGACTGGCGTCTGGTGGACGCGATTGCCAAGCCTGCCGTGTTCAAGGAAGCCGTGCAAGCCCGTGCCAAGAAACTGGCCGCTGGCAGCAACCGTCCCGTGGGCGTGCAGGGCGTGACCTTGACCCCTCTCAACCGCAACTTCACCGCTGACAGCCTGAACTACACCCATGTGTCGGTGGAGATTGACCGTGCCAAGCGCATCGCCACTTTCACTGTCAAGGCCCCCGCCACGGCGCAGCCCACCGACATCGCCGGCATCCAAGCCGCGGGTGTGAACTGGTGGCCTCTGCAGATGGTGCGCGAATTGGACGACGCCATTTTGCACATGCGCACCAACGAACTCGACATCGGCGCCTGGGTGCTCAAGACCTCGGGCGACGCCGCGGCCGTGCTGGCCTCGGACGCCACCCTGTTGGCCAACAAAGACCATTGGTTTGTGCGCGAGACCATCGGCCACCTGCGCCGCACTTTGGCCCGCATGGATGTGACTTCACGCAGCTTGTTTGCACTGATCGAAGAAGGCTCTTGCTTTGTCGGCACCCTGGCCGAATTGGCTTTTTGCGCCGACCGCGCTTACATGCTGGCGCTGCCGGACGACGCCGACAAGGCACCCAAGATTCAATTGAGCGAAATGAACTTCGGCTTCTTCCCCATGGTCAACGACCAGACCCGCTTGCAGCGCCGCTTTTACGAAGAAGTGCCTGCGATGGAAGCCGCACGCGGCGCCATTGGCCAAGCGCTCGACGCCGATGCGGCACTGGCCCTGGGCTTGGTTACCGCAGCGCCTGACGACATTGACTGGGCTGACGAAATTCGCCTGGCACTGGAAGAGCGCTCTTCCATGTCGCCAGACGCGCTGACCGGTCTGGAAGCCAACCTGCGTTTTGCCCAGAAAGAAAACATGGCCACCCGCATCTTTGGCCGTTTGACCGCCTGGCAAAACTGGATCTTCCAGCGCCCCAACGCCGTTGGCGAAAAAGGTGCCCTGAAGGTTTACGGCAAAGGCGAAAAAGTCCAGTTCGACATGAACCGCGTTTGATGTTTTTGCGTTGTGCAGCAGGCTTCCCGGTGGTGTCTGCTGCAACCGAAATTTGACCCCACCGTTGCTTAATTTCTGGAGACTCTCATGTCCGGTATCAACTACAGCGAAAAAATTCCCAACAACGTCAACCTGAGCGAAGACCGCACCCTGCAGCGCGCCTTGGAGCAGTGGCAGCCCAACTTCATCAACTGGTGGGACGACATGGGCCCCGAAGGCTCGACCGACATGGACGTGTACCTGCGCACGGCCGTGAGCGTGGACCCACAAGGCTGGGCCCAGTTTGGTCACGTCAAGATGCGCGACTACCGTTGGGGCGTTTTCTTGAACCCCGGCGAGCAAGACCGCAAGATCCATTTCGGTGACCACATCGGTGAAAAAGCTTGGCAAGACGTGCCTGGCGAGCACCGCGCCAACCTGCGCCGCATCATCGTCACACAAGGCGACACCGAGCCAGCGTCTGTTGAGCAGCAGCGCCACCTGGGCCTGACCGCGCCCAGCATGTACGACCTGCGCAACCTGTTCCAGATCAACGTCGAAGAAGGCCGCCACCTGTGGGCCATGGTGTACCTGTTGCACAAATACTTCGGCAAAGACGGCCGTGAAGAAGCCGACGCCCTGCTGCAACGCAACAGCGGCAACGAAGACAACCCTCGCATCTTGCAGGCCTTCAACGAGAAGACGCCTGACTGGTTGTCGTTCTTTATGTTCACTTACTTCACCGACCGCGACGGCAAGTTCCAGTTGTGCGCCTTGGCCGAATCCGCATTCGACCCCTTGGCCCGCACCACCAAGTTCATGCTGACCGAAGAAGCGCACCACATGTTTGTGGGCGAATCCGGTGTGAGCCGTACCATCCAGCGCACCGTCGATGTGATGAACGAACTCAAGACCGACGATGTGGGCAAGCTGCGTGCTGCTGGCGTGATCGATCTGCCCACCATCCAGCGCTACATCAACTTCCACTTCTCGGTGACCATCGATTTGTTCGGTGCCGACCAGTCGTCCAACGCCGCCACCTTCTACAGCTCCGGCTTGAAGGGCCGTTACGAAGAAGGTAAGCGCGGTGATGACCATGTGCTCAAGGGCAACAGCTACAAGATCTTGTCGGTGGAAGACGGCAAGTTGATCGAAAAAGAAGTGCCCATGCTCAACTCTTTGAACGAAGTGCTGCGCGACGACTACATCACCGACTCCAAAGGCGGCATCGACCGTTGGAACCGCGTGATCGCCAAGGCCGGCATTCCTTTCACATTGAAGGCGCCGCACAAGGCGTTCCACCGCAATATTGGCTCTTTGTCTGGCGCCAAGAT
>CANBTZ010000078.1 GCA_947372495.1 Comamonadaceae bacterium
CTCTATCGGCATGTTGCCTTCGGCTTCTTTGAACGCCAGCAACCAGGGCCTGTACGAACCCAGCCACGGCAGCGCACCCGACATCGCGGGCAAAGGCATCGCCAACCCGCTGGCCACCATCCTGTCCGCCGCCATGATGCTGCGCTTCAGCCTGAACCAGGAAGAAGCCGCGCAGCGCATCGAAGCGGCTGTGCAAAAGGTGCTGGCCCAGGGCCTGCGCACCGGCGACATCTACAGCGAAGGCACCACCAAGGTCGGCACCGCTCAAATGGGCGACGCGGTGGTCAAAGCCCTCGGCTGATCACCCCAAAAAAAACAAAGCCCGGCACCTGAAAAGGTGGCCGGGCTTTTTTTATGCCCAAAATGCAGCGCGTCAGTCTTGGCCCATGCGCACCAGCCGCCCGGGGCGGGCTTCGGTGATCTCGCCTTCGCGCTGCACCTGCTCGCCTGCCACCCAGGTGGCGACATAGCCCTCGGCCTTTTGCACAAAGCGCTTGCCGCCTGCAGGCAAATCGCGCACCAAGCGGGGCAAGCCCACGCTCAGGCGGGCCGGGTCGATCGCATTCAGATCGGCACGCATGCCCTCGGCGATCACGCCCCGGTCTGACAAGCCCAGGTAACGCGCATTGCGGCTCGTGAGCATTTCCACCGCCGTCTCCAGCGCTATGGATTCACGACCTCGGTCACGTACCCAATGCGTGAGCATGAAGGTGGTGAAGCTGGCATCGCACACCGTGCCCACATGCGCGCCCGCGTCGCTCAGGCTGCTGAGCGCGCGCGGGTGGTCCAGCATGCGGCGGACGGCGTCGAGTGAGCCCTCGTTGTAGTTGAAGATCGGGAAATAGATCAGGCCCTCGCCGTTGCCCGCGCACAGGTGGTCATAAATCACGGCCAGCGGGGAGACGCCCGCTTGCTTGGCGCGCACCAAAAAGCTCTGCATCACCGAGGGTTCGTAGTTGAGCGTGTCCTCCAGCGCGAACATGCGCCCGCTGATGAGGTCGATTTTGGCCAGCAAAATGTCCACCAGCGGCGGGATCGCGCTGCCGTCACCCGCCAAACGCTCGGACTTTTCAGACAGAATGCGCGCCTTGCGAGCCGGGTCGCGCAAGGCTTCGGCGCGTTGTGCCAGCGGCAAATGCGCCACCTCTTTGTAAGACGGGAAACCCATGAAGGGGTGAAAGCTGGCATCCAAGCCATTGAGCACACCGATGCCGCGAACAGCGGTCTGCATGTACAGCGGCAGCCCCGCCTTCACCGCAGCCTCAACCCGCTCCTGGATCTTCAGGTACTGCTCTCCACCGGGGTCACGCTGCAACCAGGTCATGGACACTGGCTTGCCGCTGGCCCGTGCCAGTGCCTCCACGCAATCGAACTCGGCGTCGAAGGGGTCTGGGCCGTTCATCAGGTTGAAGTCGCTCACGATCTGCACCACGCCGTGGCTCAGGCCTTCAAAGGCTTGCGCCAGCCCGGTCAGCTCGTCTTGGCCTGCGTTGGCTGCTGGCGTGTCCTTGCCCTCGGACGTGCGGTGGTTGTCGCTGCGCCCGGTGCTGAAGCCGGCAGCGCCCGCCTGCAGGGCTTCGCGCAGCAAGGCCTGCATGGCCTGAATGTCTTGTGCAGTGGCCTGCTCGTGTGCCAGCGCCCGCTCGCCCATCACGTACATGCGCAAGGGGTCGTGCGGCACCTGCACCAGGTAGTCCAGGCTGCGGGGTGTGGCCGCGAGCGCGTCCATGTACTGCGGAAAGCTCTCCCAGTTCCAGCGGATGCCTTCGTGCAGCGCTGCACCCGGAATGTCCTCCACACCTTCCATCAACTTGACCAGGTCGTCCTCATGCCCTGGGCGTTTGGGGGCAAAGCCCACGCCGCAGTTGCCCATGACCAGCGTGGTCACGCCGTGGTAGATGCTGGGCGTGAAGCTTTCGTCCCAAGTGACTTGTCCATCGTAGTGGGTGTGGATGTCCACAAAACCGGGGGTGATCCACAAACCGGTTGCATCCAGCGTTTGCCGGGCAGGCTCGTCCACCTGGCCCACCGCCACGATGCGGCCGCCGCGCACACCCACATCGGCAAGTCGGGCCGGTGTGCCGGTCCCGTCAACGACGGTGCCGTTTTTAATCAACCAATCGAGCATCTTTTCTCTTCCAATAAATAGCCAATCCCAAGCCGCTCACGATGTGCCAAATGCCCCACAGACTGGCCAGTGTGACCATGCCTAAGTCGCTGCCAAATTGCACCGCAATGATGCCCAGCGCCAAACCCGAGTTCTGCATGCCGCCTTCGATCATCACGGCGCGTCGGTCGCGCTCGCTCACGCGCATGGCCTTGGCTGTGGCCCAACCCAAAAACAGGCCACTGGCGTTGTGCAGCACCACGATCAACAAGGTGGGCAAGAGGCCCAGGGTCAGCAATTGACGCTCCTTGATCAGGCCCGCCACGATGAACAAAATCAAAGCGCCCACCGCAAAGTTGCCCAGCGGCTTTCGGATGCGCTCGGTGAGCGCAGGCAGCCGGTGCGAGAAGACCAAACCCAGCGCCAGCGGGATGCCGAGCAGCGCCACCAAACTCAGCCAGATGCCCGACGGGTCAATCGACAGCTGGCGCAACCAGGACGCAGTTTCGGGGTTGGCCGCGATCATCCAGCTGAAGTTGAAGGGGGTGGCAAACAGCGCGATCACGCTGGCCACGGCCGAGATGCTGACCGACAGCGCCGTGTTGCCGCGCCCCATGTGGGTGATCACGTTGCTCAGGCTCCCGCCCGGGCAGGCCGCCACCAAAATCATGGCCGCCTCGATGTTGGCAGGCAAGTCCAGCGCCAGCGTGGCGAGCCAAGTGCCCACGGGCAGTAAGATGAACTGGGGGATCAGCCCACACACCACCGCGCGAGGGCTTTGGGCGACGCGCCGGAAATCCTCGATCCGCAACTCCAGCGAGACAGAAAACACCATGGTCGCCAGCACCAGGCTCAAAATCAGTTGTTGTGCATTCATGCGTACTTCCTTTTAAAAAGTATAGACAACAACCACCCCCTCAGAGCAAAGGGTTTACGCGCAAGTGCAAACACAGTCACCCAGGCCCTGTCAGGTCGGCACAAGGCAATCCGGTACAATATTTCCCATGTTTCGCGCCCACCTGTTCCCCCTGAACGCTGCTGCTGCCACTGCAGCTGCTGGTGCGCGTGCAATCACCACCAAAACGACGACCATTAAGGGCTAACGGCTCTGGTTCGTCGTGCGCCCTCCCCGGCCAGACGAGCCGGGGCAAACAGTCAGCAGTCAAGTCGTGGTTGGCACTGTTTAACTTTGAAAGGGCAATGAAATGAGCAAGTTGGTAGGTTTGGTCGGCTGGCGCGGCATGGTCGGCTCGGTTCTCATGGACCGCATGATTCAGGAAAAAGACTTTGACCTGATTGAGCCTTTGTTCTTCTCCACATCGAACGCGGGCGGCAAAGCCCCCTCAATGGCCAAGAACGAAACCACGCTGCAAGACGCTTTCAACATCGAGCAGCTCAAGCGCTGCGAGATCATCATCACCGCCCAAGGCGGCGATTACACCTCTGAAGTCTTCCCTAAGCTGCGCGCTGCCGGCTGGAACGGCCACTGGATCGACGCCGCTTCGACCCTGCGCATGGAAAAAGACGCCGTGATCATTCTCGATCCGGTCAACATGCCCGTGATCAAGAACGCACTGGCGCACGGCGGCAACAACTGGGTGGGCGGCAACTGCACCGTCTCGTGCATGTTGATGGGCGTGGGCGCTTTGTACAAAGCCGGTCTGGTGGAGTGGATGAGCACCCAGACTTACCAGGCGGCTTCGGGCGGCGGCGCACAGCACATGCGCGAGCTGCTGACCCAATACGGCACACTGAACGCCGAAGTCAAAGCCCTGCTGGACGACCCCAAGAGCGCGATTCTGGAAATCGACCGCATGGTGGTGGCCAAACAACGCGCCTTGACCGCAGCTGAGACCGCCAACTTTGGCGTGCCACTGGGTGGCTCCTTGATCCCTTGGATCGACAAGGACCTGGGCAATGGGATGTCCAAAGAAGAATGGAAAGGCATGGCCGAGACCAACAAGATTTTGGGGCTCGGCGAGGCTTTCAACTCTGCAGCTATTCCGGTCGACGGCTTCTGCGTGCGCGTGGGCGCGATGCGTTGCCACAGCCAGGCCCTGACCTTCAAGCTCAAAAAAGACGTGTCTGTGGCCGACATCGAAGCCATGATCGCCGCCGACAACGAGTGGGTCAAAGTGGTTCCCAACACCCGCGAAGCCACCGTGAAAGACCTGACCCCCGTGGCCGTGACCGGCACCATGACCATTCCCGTGGGCCGCGTGCGCAAACTGGCCATGGGCCCTGAATATGTGGGCGCGTTCACCATCGGTGACCAGTTGCTGTGGGGCGCGGCCGAGCCGCTGCGCCGCATGCTGCGCATCTTGCTGGAAGCCTGATCCCCATGCGTTTGGCCTTGGGGGTCAGCTACAACGGTCAGCCCTATTTGGGCTGGCAAAGCCAACCCTCGGGTCAAACCATCCAGGACCAGCTTGAAAAAGCACTGTCCAAGTTCTGCGACCAGCGCGTGCTCACCCACTGCGCAGGCCGCACCGACACGGGCGTGCACGGCTTGATGCAGGTGGTGCACCTGGACACCCCGCTGGAGCGCGATTTGCACTCCTGGGTGCGAGGCACCAACCGCTATCTGCCGTCTGACATCGCCGTCCAATGGGTACGGGAAGTGCCCGAGACATTCCATGCCCGAGGCAACGCGGTGGCCCGGCGTTATGTTTATGTGCTGCTCGAATCGGCGGTGCGCCCCGCGCTCGAATCCGGTCGGGTGGGCTGGTCGTTTCGCCCGCTCGATGAAGTGGCCATGCGCGAAGCCGCGCAGCACCTGCTGGGTGAGCACGACTTTTCTTCCTTTCGCGCCAGCGCCTGCCAGGCGCTCAGCCCGGTCAAGAAGCTGCACCGCATCGACATCCACCGCCGGGGGCCTTACTGGCGCTTCGAGTTCGAAGGCAACGCCTTTTTGCACCACATGATCCGCAACATCATGGGCTGCCTGGTCTACGTGGGCCATGGCATGCACCCGCCCAGCTGGCTGCGCGACGTGATCGACGCACGCAACCGGGACGCCGCAGCGCCCACCTTCTCACCCGACGGCCTGTATTTTGCGGGCCCGGTCTATGGGCCAGAATGGGGCCTGCCCACGACCACCCCGGCTTTTGACTGGCTGCCATGAGCATTTCACAACGCACCCGCATCAAGATGTGCGGCTTCACCCGCGAGGCCGATGTCGACGCAGCTGTCCAAGCGGGCGCCGACGCCATCGGCTTCGTGCTCTACCCGCCCAGCCCGCGCAATGTGTCCATCGAGCGCGCCGCCGCACTGGCCGCCAGATTGCCCGCTTTTGTCACGCCTGTGCTGCTGTTCGTCAATGACAGCCCCGAGCGGATCGCCCAGGCCTGCGCCGCCGTGCCCGGTGCGGTGCTGCAGTTCCATGGCGATGAAACGCCCGAGTTTTGCGCCGCCATGAGCCAGGCCACGGGCCGCCCTCACCTCAAAGCCGCGCGAATCCCCCTCGAATCGGCAGGCGACTTTGACTTGGTAAAATTCGCCCAATCCCACAGCACAGCCCAAGCCATATTGCTCGACGCCCATGTCGACGGTTTTGGTGGCGGCGGAAAAACATTCCCTTGGTCACAGCTGCCTCCAAACGTCGAAGCTCACCTCGTTTTGTCTGGTGGACTCACACCTGCAAACGTGACCGATGGCATTCGGACACTGCGCTCACACGGCCGTTCACTGGCCGTTGACGTGAGCTCCGGCATCGAAGCAGGCAAAGGCCTGAAAGATGCCACCCAAATGCAGCAGTTTGTCGCCGCCGTGCGCGCCGCCGACAACGCCTCCTGAAATCCGTTTTCCAAGGTCACCATGTACGACTACCAACAGCCCGATGCCAAGGGGCATTTCGGCATTTACGGCGGCAGCTTTGTGTCAGAGACGCTGACCCACGCCATCAACGAACTCAAGGACGCCTACGCCAAGTACCAGCACGACCCCGAATTCATCGCTGAATTCAAGTCCGAGCTGGCGCACTTTGTGGGCCGCCCTTCGCCCGTCTACCACGCGGCCCGCATGAGCCGCGAGATGGGTGGCGCGCAGATCTTTTTGAAGCGCGAAGACCTCAACCACACGGGGGCGCACAAGATCAACAACACCATCGGCCAGGCCATGCTCGCCAAACGCATGGGCAAGCCGCGCATCATTGCCGAGACCGGCGCGGGCCAGCACGGCGTGGCCACGGCCACCATCTGTGCCCGTTACGGGCTGGAGTGCGTGGTGTACATGGGCAGCGAAGACGTCAAGCGCCAAAGCCCCAACGTTTACCGCATGAAGCTCTTGGGCGCGACCGTGGTGCCTGTGGAGTCAGGCAGCAAAACCCTCAAGGACGCCCTGAACGAGGCGATGCGCGACTGGGTGGCCAACGTGGACAACACCTTCTACATCATCGGCACGGTGGCGGGCCCGCACCCCTACCCCATGATGGTGCGCGACTTCCAAAGTGTGATCGGTGAAGAGTGCCTCACGCAAATGCCCGAGATGTTCAAGAGCCTGCAGATGGCTGAGCAGCAACCCGACGCGGTCATCGCCTGCGTGGGCGGCGGCAGCAACGCCATGGGCATCTTCTACCCCTACATTGCGCACGAAAACACCCGCCTGATCGGCGTGGAAGCCGCAGGCGAAGGCATGGACTCGGGCAAGCACTCGTGCTCATTGCAGTTGGGTAGCCCCGGCGTGCTGCACGGCAACCGCACCTACATCCTGCAAGACGACAACGGCCAGATCACCGAAACCCACAGCGTGAGCGCCGGTCTGGACTACCCTGGCGTCGGCCCCGAACATGCGTTCTTGAAGGACATTGGCCGCGCCGAGTACGTGGGCATCACCGACAAAGAAGCGCTCGAAGCCTTCCACTACCTGTGCCGCACCGAGGGCATCATCCCTGCGCTCGAGTCGAGCCACGCCGTGGCCTACGCCATGAAGCTGGCCAAAACCATGCGTCCAGACCAATCGATTCTGGTCAACCTGTCGGGCCGTGGCGACAAAGACATCGGCACCGTGGCCGACCTGTCGAACGCCGACTTTTTCTGCCGCCCGAGTTGCCAAGGCCAATCGGTCAAAGGCGGCGAGCAGCCCGTGAATTTTGTGAAGTGAGGGCTGGAACATGAGCCGCATTGATGCCACCCTCTCTGCCCTGAAAGCCCAAGGCCGCAAGGCGCTGATCCCGTTTGTGACGGCAGGCTTTCCTCAGGTCGGCACCACCGTGCCACTGATGCACGCCATGGCCGCCGCCGGGTCCGATGTGATCGAGCTGGGCGTGCCGTTTTCCGACCCGTCTGCCGACGGCCCCGTGATCCAAAAGGCGGGCGACAAAGCGCTGGCGTTGGGCGTGGGCCTTTTGCAGGTGCTGGCCATGGTGCGCGAGTTCCGCCAGACCAACACCAGCACGCCCGTGGTGCTGATGGGCTACGCCAACCCGATCGAACGCTATGACCAAAAGCACGGTGCGGACAGTTTCATCCGTGACGCCTCTGCCGCAGGCGTGGACGGTGTGCTGGTCGTGGACTATCCGCCCGAAGAATGCGTGGAATTTGCCGCCAAGCTGCGCGCCCACAGCATGGACCTGATCTTTTTGCTGGCCCCCACCAGCACCGACGAGCGCATGCAGCAAGTGGCCCAAGTGGCCAGCGGCTATGTGTATTACGTCTCGCTCAAGGGCGTGACCGGCTCCGGGGCACTGGACATCGACGCGGTGGAGACCATGCTGCCGCGCATCCGCCAACACGTGAGCGTGCCTGTGGGCGTGGGCTTTGGCATCCGCGATGCCGCCACGGCCAAAGCCATCAGCCGTGTGGCCGATGCGGTGGTGATCGGCACGCGCTTGATCCAGTTGATCGACGCTGCGCCTGCCGATGGCATCGAAGCCGTGGCCGCCGAGTTCCTCTCAGGCATCCGCCAGGCCCTGGACGCCTGAAAAGCGATAATCCCCAGCAACAGGAGATAACCCATGAGTTGGCTTGAAAAATTGCTGCCGCCCAAGATTGTTCACACCGATCCGGCCGACCGCCGCTCGGTGCCCGAGGGCCTGTGGATCAAATGCCCCAGCTGCGAGACCGTGCTCTACAAGAACGACCTTGAAGAAAACGTCAACGTCTGCCCCAGCTGCGGTCACCACCACCGCATTGGCGCACGCGCCCGCCTGAACGCCTTTCTGGACGGCGAAGGCCGCTATGAAATCGGCCAGGAAGTGCTGCCTGTGGACCCTCTCAAGTTCAAGGACAGCCGCAAGTACCCCGAGCGCCTGAAAGAGGCCATGGACAACACGGGCGAGACCGACGCGCTGGTGGTCATGGGCGGCGCGGTGCAGAGCATCGAATTGGTCGCGGCTTGCTTCGAATTCGACTTCATGGGCGGCTCGATGGGTTCTGTGGTGGGCGAGCGCTTTGTGCGCGGCGTCGAAACCGCCATCGAGCAAAAAGTGCCTTTCGTGTGCTTTACCGCCACGGGCGGCGCCCGCATGCAAGAAGGCTTGCTCTCGCTCATGCAGATGGCCAAGACCAACGCGGCCCTGACCCGCTTGGCCAAAAAAGGCCTGCCCTACATCAGCGTGCTGACCGACCCGACCATGGGTGGCGTGTCCGCAGGCTTTGCCTTTTTGGGTGACGTGGTGATCGCCGAGCCCAAAGCCCTGATCGGCTTTGCAGGCCCCCGCGTGATCGAGACCACCGTGCGGGTGACCTTGCCTGAAGGTTTTCAGCGTGCCGAGTTCTTGCAGACCAAAGGTGCTGTGGACTTCATTTGCGACCGCCGCGAGCTGCGCAAAACCATCGCGAGCGTGCTGGCCATGCTGCAGCGCCAAAGCGCCGACGCGGTCAGCTGAACTGCCCAGCTCCAAGCACAAGGCCCTCTTCGGAGGGCCTTTGTTTTGGTGGATGTCAGGTGGCTCAGTACATCCAGCCCATCTGCAACTGGGCCAGCACCATGCCCGCCAACTGCAAAACCAGCAACAAGGCGATCGGTGACAAATCCACCCCGCCGATCAGCGGCACAATGCGCTGAAACGGTTTCAAGAACGGGTCGCACAAGCGGGCGCTCAGGCTGTACATGGGCGAGCCGGGGTTGACCCAGGACAACACCGCCATCACCAGGACCAACGCACTGAGCGAAGAGACCACGAGCTGCGCCATGCCCACCAAGCTCATCAGTGGCAACAAGGCCAAGGCACCCTGCCCGCCTGCCACCAGCCACAAAAGCGCGTACTGCAGCAGTTTGATGAGGAAGGCCCCCACCAGACTCGACAAATCCCAGGACGTCCACGGCGGAATCACCCGGCGCAGCGGCAAAAGCAACCAATCGGTCACGGCAAACACGAACTGCCCCAGCGGCTGGTGGAAAGAAATCCGCTGCCACTGCATCAAAAAGCGCAGCAAACAGGTGCCTGCGATCAGCCCTGCCACCACGTCCAACACCAAACTCACCATCTGGAACAACATCGTTTTCTCCTGCTCATGCGATGATACCCAGATGCCTGAACGCGATGTCCCTTCCCCCAAAGACCTGACGGAATTGCCCCTGTTCCCGCTGGGCACCGTGTTGTTTCCGGGTGCGTTGCTGCCATTGCAGTTGTTTGAGCTGCGCTACCTGCAAATGATTGGCGAATGCGAACGACAGGGCACCGGCTTTGGCGTGGTCACGCTGACGAAAGGCCGTGAAGTACACCGCCCTGGCGGAGATGCCGAGCAGTTTGAAGCCATAGGCACCCGAGTGCAGATTGAGCGCATCGAGCGGCCCCAGCCGGGTTTGGTGGTGGTCTGGTGCCGTGGGATGGATCAATTTCGCATCGAAGCCACGCAGCAGCGCAGTGATGGCTTGTGGCTGGGCCGGGTACAGGCCTTGCCGCCCGAGCCCGACGTGCAAGTGCCCGAAGACTTACAACACTTATCGGCCCAGATGCACGAGGCCTTGACCCAGCTGAGCGCCCAACCCAGCGAGGTGCCGCACTGGAACGAAGCTTGGCGCCTGCAAGACTGCGGCTGGTTGTCCAACCGCTACGGGGAATTGCTGCCTTTGCCCCTGGCCATGAAATACCGCCTGTTCGCCCTGCCCGAGCCCCTGTTGCGGCTTGAGCTCGTTGGCGATTGGGTGGAACCAACTTCTGATGCCGCCTCGGACGGGAAACCGCCCGCAAACTCTTAAAATAGAAGGCTTTGCGCCTTCGCGCACATTTCAACCCCCGGATCGGACGCCCTGTGCGCCATGGTCCCAACCGCACCTCGCCATGTCTGACACGACTGCCAACGCTCCAGCCGCTGCCGCGCAAACCCCAGCGCCCCAGGATGAAAACCAACTGATCGCCGAGCGCCGCGAGAAGCTCAAGGCCATGCGCCAGGCGCAGGCCGATGGCAAAGGCGTCGCCTTCCCCAACGACTTCAAGCCCGAGCACCACGCCGCCAACCTGCACGAAGCCCACGGCAGCAAAGAAGCCGACGCCCTGAACGGTGAAGGCGTGGCCAAGACCACCGCCAAAGTCGCGGGCCGCATGATGCTCAAGCGCGTCATGGGCAAGGCCAGCTTTGCCACACTGCAAGACGCCACAGGCCGCATCCAAGTCTATGTGACCCGCGACGATGTGGGCGAAGACCTGTACGCCCTGTTCAAGCACTGGGATTTGGGCGACATCGTGGGCGTCGAAGGCCATTTGTTCAAGACCCGCACGGGCGAGTTGTCGATCCACGCCACCAGCATCCGCATGCTCACCAAGAGCCTGCGCCCCATG
>CANBTZ010000079.1 GCA_947372495.1 Comamonadaceae bacterium
GCCCTGGTGTACCGGGGCATGGACATCGGCACCGCCAAGCCCAGCGCCGAAGAACTGGCCAGCGTGCCGCACCACCTGATCGACACCATCGACCCCTTGCAAAGCTACAGCGCTGCCGAGTTCGCCAAAGACGCCACGCGCCTGATGGCTGACATCCAAGCACGCGGCAAAACGCCCTTGCTGGTCGGCGGCACCATGCTCTACCTCAAGGCCTTGCTCGAAGGCCTGAACGACATGCCCGCCGCAGACCCGCAGGTGCGTGAGCAAATCCAGCAGCGCGCCCAAGTCTTGGGCTGGCCCGCCTTGCATGCCGAGCTGACGAAGGTCGACCCCATCACGGCCGCACGGCTGGCGCCGGGCGACAGCCAGCGCATTGGCCGTGCGCTTGAGATTTGGACCTCCACCGGGCAGCCGCTCTCGGCCTTTCACCAAGCACCCAAAACGGCTGCACCGGCACTGAACATCCCGGTCATCAGCCTGGAGCCCACCGACCGCGCCTGGCTGCACGAGCGCATCGCGCAGCGCTTTGACCAGATGATGGCGCAAGGCTTCATCCAGGAGGTGCGGGCATTGCGTGCACGCGGCGACCTGAACCCCGACCTGCCCTCGATGCGCTGCGTGGGCTACCGCCAAGCCTGGCAAGGCTTGGAAGAGGGCTGGAGCGAGGCCGAGATCCGCGAGCGCGGCATCTTTGCCACACGGCAGCTGGCCAAGCGGCAGATCACCTGGCTGCGCAGCATGGCGCAGCGGGTGGTGGTGGTGGCCGATGGCCCCCAAGCGCCCGCTGCCAGCGTTCAAACACAGGTGCTTCAATGGCTGCACACATGAAGCGGCCAAGCAGCCCGTTCAAGGCCCTACACTTGCCAACTGCATTGACTCCCTCACGCCGTTGGCATCGCAACGCGGGGGCGTTTCAGATTTCAGACATGCGTATTTTTTTCTTGGTGTTGTTTTGCTGGGGCCCCATGGCCTGGGCCGCTGATCCTGTCGGGGCCCTTCGGGTGTTCACACAGTCTGTCAGCATCGCCAACTCTGGCGCGCACAGCACCGAGCTGGTGTGTCCGCGCAAAGGCCCTGCGCCGCTCAAGCCCGCCGCACCGCCCGCCGAGGCCACCGAAATCCCGGACGACGACGAAGTGCAAGATGCATTGCAAGGCAGCGCCACCCCTGCGTCTGCCCCAACGCCTCGCCCAACAGCCACCCGGCTGACGAACGCACGCGGCTGGCGCATCGCCATTTGGGGTGACAGCCACATGGCGGCCGCGTTTTTCAGCGACCAGTTGGCGCGCAAATTGGTGCCTGCCGATGCACCTGTGAGCAGCCGGTTCATCCAGGCGGGGGTGGGCCACGCAGGCGTGCGTGGTTTGGTGCGCAAGACTTGCCTGTCGGGCGAATGGGGCCGTGAAATGGCCTACGCCCATGCCGATGCCGCAGCAGCCCCCGGCCCAGGCATGACCAGCTTGGTGGCCAAACGGGCTGACGCCACGCTGGCGCTGGACCTGCGCGATGCCCAAGCCCTGCCCCGCCACACCAGCGTGCAGGTGCTGTACCACGGCGATGGTTCAGGCCCCACGCAGCTGGCGGTTCGCGTGGACGACGAAACCGAAACCGAAGTCACGCTGGACAAGCGCGCCGGGCCACACGCCTTGGTGGTGCAAACGGCCTATGCCCTGTCGACCCTGCAAATTCGGGTGCTCAGTGGCAGCTTTCGGTTTCAAGGCATCCAACTGCCTGAAGCCTCCGCTGCGGCAGCCATGCACATGGACTTGTTCGCCTACCCGGGTGCCACCGTGGCGGGCTGGGTGCGCAGCGACCTCAGTTACCTGGCCTCGTGGTTCACCGAGCAGCCCTACGATTTGGCGCTGATCGCGTTTGGCACCAACGAGGGCAACGACCCGCGCTTCAGCGAAGCCGCTTACCGCGACACCCTCACGCGGGCTGTGGGCAATTTTCGCCAAGTCTTTCCGCAAACACAGTGCGTGTTGATCGGTCCGGGTGACCGGGGCATCCGTGTGCTCAAGTCCAAAGCCGCCAAAGCCAGCAAAAAACAAGCGCCCAAAGGCAAACCCAAAAAACACGCCAGGGAGCACAAGAATGCCCCCTCGGTCAAAGCACCCACCAAGTCAGCGCCTGCCGTGAACCTGCTGAAGTTCGCACGCATCCACGAGCAAATTGGACAAATCCAGGCCGATGTGGCCGCGCAGCACGGCTGCTCGGCGTGGACCATGCAGTCGGCCATGGGGGGCGTGGGCAGCGCCTACCCTTGGGCCCGCAAGAGCCCGCCTTGGATGGCCCCTGATTTGATCCACTTCACCGCGGCCGGTTACCGCGAATTGGCCAACACCTTTTTGATCGACTTCGGTCTGATGGCGCCATGAGTGGGGTGACCCGGCTCCCTGGCCTGGACGGGCTGCGCGGCGTGGCCGTGCTGGCCGTGATGGGCTACCACCTGAACCTGGGCAACTTCCTCAATGCCGGGTTTCTGGGGGTGGACATCTTCTTCACCGTCTCGGGCTTCATCATCACGGCGCTGCTGCTGCAAGAGCACGCCCGAACAGGCCGCATCGATTTTGCGGCGTTTTACCTGCGCCGCGCACGCCGCCTGTTCCCTGCGGCGCTGGTGCTTTTGCTGGTGCTGGTGGCGCTCACGCCACTGCTGCTGCCGGCGTCGCTCGCGCGCTTGCGAGAGGACTTGCCCGCGGCCTTCTTCTACGTTTCCAACTGGTGGCAGGTTTGGGAAAAACAATCGTATTTTGAAGCGATCGACCAGCCCCGATTGCTGCAGCACCTGTGGTCGCTGGCCGTCGAAGAACAGTACTACCTGGCGTGGCCGCTGCTGGCTTTGTGGCTCCTGAACAAAACCGGCAAACAGGGGCTGGGTTGGGTGGCGGGCTGGATTGCCCTTGCCAGCACGGCTTGGATGGCTTGGCTTTATGTCACGCAGATCGACGGCGGCGACCCCAGCCGCATTTACCTGGGCACCGACACCCACTTGATGGGCTTGCTGGCAGGCTCGGCCATGGCCGCATGGTGGAACCCCTGGAAGGCGCGCATGGCCTCGCTGGCGAGTGATGAGCTGCTCAACCTGCTCGGCACAGCGGCATTGGCTGGGCTGATCTGGGGCATGGTCGAAGTCCATGAAGGGATGCCGTGGCTCTATGAAGGCGGCTTCTTGCTGGCGGCCACAGCCACTTGTGTGGTGATTGGCGCAGCCACCCGTGAAGGCACTTGGGTGGACTGGATGCTCTCCACACGGCCCATGCTTTGGTTGGGGGCACGGTCTTACTCGCTTTACCTGTGGCATTGGCCCGTGATGGTCTGGCTGCAGCCTCCGGCGCAGGCCGACGACTTGGCACTGGTGGCCTGGACCGCCGCCCGACTCGCGCTGACACTGGTTTGCGCCGAAGCCTCTTACCGTTGGGTTGAAACGCGCTGGACCCAGGGCTCTGCGGCCAAGCCCTGGCGGCGCAGCACGGCTTTGTTTGCAGCCGCATGGGTGCTGGTCGATGTGGGGGTCTTGAGCACGGCACCAGGCACCCAACCTGAAAGCCCGCCAACGCCCAGCACGCCTGCGCCTGCAGCGCAGCCAGCCCCTTCTGCAGTGACCCGCAACAGTTCGGCCAGCATGGCGCTGACGGATCACGCGCCGCGCACGGGCGTGCAGACTTATGAGCGGGTCACCTTGGTGGGCGACTCGGTCTTGCTGGGTGCCAGTCCGTACTTGCTGCGCAGACTGCCCGCCGCATCGGTCGAGGCCAAAGTCGGACGCCAAGGCAGCGAAGGCCTCAAACTGGTTCAAGCGCTGCGGCAAGAACAGCAGCTGGGGGATGCCGCAGTCATTCACCTGGGCACCAATGGGTATCTGGTGGAAAGCCAGTTCAAAGAGCTGTTGCAGCACTTGGCCGATCGCAAGCTGGTGGTGGTGGTCAATGTGTACGGTGCTCGGCGCTGGACCAGCCCCAACAACGACATGATCGCCCGCGTCAGCCAAGGCTTTGCCAATGTCCGCAGGGTGGACTGGTACACCATCGGACAAGCCAACCCACGGTACTTTGTGCAAGACGGCATCCACCTCTCAGGCAGCGGCATCCACGCTTATTACACCCAGATCCGCCAGGCGCTCGGGCAACCCGAAGTGATGGTGCCCGGCCCGGTGTTCAGGCCCGCCAAACCCGCGCTGCAGACCAAGGCGCAGAACGGGGCCGCGGTGCCGCTCAAACTGGCGTCTGAAGCCGCGCCCGAAAGCCCTTCAACGTCTGGCACACCGAGCACAAGCACGCAGCCCGTGTCCACCAGCACGCCGCCCACGGCCACGCCAGTTTCCGCGCCTGCGCCCTCTGCGCCCTCTGCGTCCGCAGCGCCCAAAGACTGATGTGGCCTTCACAACACGCACCACTTTGCAGGATCATTTTTTGACACCGCCCCGTTCACGATGGGCCATGGCATGGGCCTTGGTCTGCCTGTCGGTCAGCGCATTCGCTGCCGCCGACATGGAGCGGGTGCGCGTGAGCGGACAATCGAATCCGGGTGAATTCAACTGCCCGCCCAGCCGTGTGCGCCCACCGGCAACCCACCCGCGCACGGCCACCACAGGGGCGGCGTTTGAAGAGCCGCCTGTACTGGGCCACGCCACAGCGGGGCAAGGCAACAGCTACCCCGCGGGACTCAAGGTGGGCCTGTGGGGCGACAGCCATACAGCCTCGGGCACGTTCACCGACAGTTTGCTCGAAGCCTTGCGCGTGCCGCGCATGCTGGCCTACCCCAGCTTCATAGCGCCCACGTTTGGCCTCAAGGGGGTACGACAAGCCTTGCACCGGGCTTGCGTGAGCGATGACTGGCAACTCGCCTTGGCTTACCGCACCGTGGCCGAGGGACCAGAAAAATACACCAAGTCGATGGCCGCCATCCGCACCGAAGTGGCCGGGGGCTTTGTGTGGCTCGACTTCCGATTCCCCGAGCCCAGCACGCGGGTGAAATGGGCTGACATCCATTTTTCGAAAGACCACGCCGACCGCAGCCTGCTGCTGGGCATCACGGTCGACGATGGCGCTGAAACCACGGTCAACCTGGGGGCAAGCAGCAGCCATCGGCTGCGGGTCGAATCCGATCGGCCCTATGCCACGCTGCGCGTGCGCGTGATTGCGGGCCAAATGAGCATCGATGGCATTGCCCCCATGTACGAGGGCAAAGTGCAGACGATCCTGGACGTTTACAGCATCCCGGGCGCGACCGCCAAAGGCTGGCGCGTGGTCGACACCGCCTACCTGCGACAAGAAGACCCCCTGGGCATGGGGTACGACGTGGTGATCTTGCAATCGGGCACCAATGAATCGCTCGACCCGGATTTCAAGGCCGCGCTCTATGACGCACAACTCAACGCCAGTGTCATGCGCCTGAAAAAAGCCTACCCTCGGGCCCGCTGCATTTTGGTGGGGCCACCCGATTCGCAACGGGCCACGGGGACCGTGCGCTTGATCAATGACAGCCAGCAACGCCTGGCCAGCGCCCACAGCTGCAGCCACTGGAACTGGCAAAAGGCCATGGGCGGGTCCGGCGCAGCCGCGCGTTGGCAGGCCAAGGGCTGGATGCAAGCGGACTTGCTGCATCTCACCCCCGCAGGCTACGAGCAAAGCGCGCGCAGCCTGGCCAGCGCGGTGCCCATCAAGCTGCGGTAACGCACGGCTCAAGGCCCAGCGCCATTCAGTCGCTGCTGTTGGTCCGCCGACTGGCTTTCAAGCTCGATTGCTGCGATTTGCTCTGCAGTCTGCGCTGCACAGACCCATAGGTCGGCCGCGTGGCCCGGCGCATTTTGGGTGCCCGCAAAAAAGACTCCAGCAACGCGTACAAGCGCGCCCAAGCATCGGCGCGGTTGGCCTCTTGTGTGCGGTAGCGTTGCGCCTTGAGCACCAAAACGCCCTCCAGCGTGAGTCGGCTGTCTTTGGCTTGCAGCCAGCGGTTTTTGACCTCGTCAGGCAAAGAAGAATGAACGACATCAAAGCGCAATTGGATCGCGGTCGACACCTTGTTGACGTTCTGGCCACCCGGCCCCTGGGCGCGGATGGCGGTCAACTCGACCTCGGATTCGGGAATGGTCAACAACTGGGAGATTCCAGCATCCCGCTGCGGATCATTGCAGCGGCTCTTTGAGCCCTGCAGGCACAGGCAGCGGCAGGATGTCGATGCCCTCGTCGAGCAAGGCTTCGGTTTCTTCGCGCGTGGCCTGGCCCCGGATGCTGCGCTCTTCGGTTTCACCGTAATGGATCTTGCGGGCCTCATCGGCAAATTGGGGCCCCACATCTTCTGTGTTGGCCATGACGTGGCGCACCATCTGCATCCAGGCGGCCTGCAGTTGCTGGGGCGCCGCGTGACCCACGGGCGCGGCGTTGCTGCTGCTCGTGGTTGGGTCAGGGCCGCTCGCGCCCAAGTTCAGGCGCGGGGCCGACAGCATTTTGCTGACCTCGCCATCGCTGCACACGGGGCATGTGACCAAGCCCCGCCCGCGCTGGTCGTCGTAGTCGGCCTGTGAGGCGAACCAGCCTTCAAAGCTGTGCCCGTGGCGGCATTGGAGGTCAAGAACTTTCATGCAAAGACGTCAGGACAGCGCCTGCCAATCGAGGGGCCAAGCACCCGAGAGGGTATTTTGCAGCCACAATGCCCCCGTCAGGGTCTTGGCGTCGGTGACTTGCCCCTCACGGCACCAGCCGAGCAACTCGCTCGGTGTGGCGGCGAACACCTCGAGGAATTCGCCTTCGTCCAAATCGCGCTCGCCCAGCGTCAGGCCGCGCGCAAAGTAAATGTGAATGACTTCGGTCGAGTACGCAATGACCGGGTGCAAGACCCCTGCCCTGGCCCACTCGCGGGCCGTGTAGCCGGTTTCTTCGCGCAGCTCGCGCACAGCGCAATGCAAGGGGTCTTCGCCCGCATCGAGCTTGCCCGCCGGAAACTCGATCATGACTTGCTCCACCGGATAGCGGTACTGGCGCTCTAACACCACCTTGCACTGGCCGTCGGGCGTCTCGAGCAAGGGGATCACCATCACCGCGCCCGGATGCACCACAAATTCGCGTGTGGCGGTGCTGGCGTCGGGCAAGGTCACGGTGTCGCGAAAGGCGTGCAAAAAGTGGCCTTTGAGCAACTCTTGGCGCGCCACGCGGCGCTCGATCAGGGGGTCATCAGACATGGGCATCGGGCCGGTGAGCCCGTCCGAATCAAGCGCCGTCAGTCGCGGCGGTGCAGGAGGTAGCGGAACACAAAACCCGGAAAAGCCAGCGTCACGAACATGGTCGCCGTGACAGCGTAGAACTCCCAGCCTTGGGGCGCAATTTGGCCTGCGTTCTTTTCAAGCAAGAGACCCATGCCGCCCACCACAAAGTACAGCAGCACCAACTCGAGCAGGCGCCAAGGCAGCGTCTTGGGCAAACGCAGCGGGCCCAGCGCCAGAATGCGGTGGTTGGCAAACGGCAGATTGGCGGCCAGCAAGGCGAGCAGCACCCAGGCGCCAATCTGCAAAGAAAGGGACATGACCGGTGCTTACAGGGCCAGCATGCTCTTGACGGCCTGGGCGCAGAGCGCCATCAGCGCGCCCGGCACGAAGCCCAAGAGCAACACCAACAGACCGTTGATCGACAGCACCACGCGCACATCGGCAGGGGCCGAGACGGTGGTGGCGGTAACGGGCTCGTCAAAGTACATGACTTTCACGACACGCAGGTAGTAGAAGGCACCGATCAGCGACATCAGCACAGCGTAGATGGCCAAGCCAATGTAAAAACCCTGACCGGATGCAATCAGCGACTGCAGCACCGCCAGCTTTGCATAGAAGCCCACCATGGGCGGGATGCCGGCCAAAGAGAACAGGCCAATGGCCATGACGCCAGCGAACAGGGGGCTGCGATGGTTCAGGCCTGCCAGGTCGGTGATCTCTTCGCTCTCGAAACCCTGACGGGCCAGCAGCAAGATGATGCCGAAGCTCGCCAGCGTGGTCAGCACATAGCCCACGATGTAGAACATGGCCGAGCTGTAAGCGTTGGCTGCCAGCGTGGTTTGACCGTTGATGACGCCTGCGACAAAGCCCAACAGCACAAAACCCATTTGCGCGATGGTCGAATAGGCCAGCATGCGCTTGAGGTTGGTTTGTGCAATCGCGGCCAGGTTACCCACGGCCAGAGAAGCAATCGCCAGGAAAGCCAGCATTTGCTGCCAGTCGATGGCCAGCGGCAACAAGCCTTCGACCAACAAGCGGATCATCAAGGCGAACGCAGCCAGTTTGGGCGCGCCACCGATCAACAGCGTGGCAGCGGTCGGCGCACCTTGGTACACGTCGGGGATCCACATGTGGAATGGCACAGCACCGATCTTGAAAGCCAGACCGGCCACGATGAACACCAGACCGAACACCAAGACTTGGTGCTTGACTTGGCCTGTGGCAATCGCCTTGAGCACGGCCGACAACTCCAAGGAGCCCGTAGCGCCATACATCATGGACATGCCGTACAACAAGAAACCAGAGGCCATGGCACCGAGCACGAAGTACTTCATGGCCGCTTCAGTGGCTTGGGCATGGTCACGGCGCAACGCCACCAAGGCGTAGCTGGACAAGGTCAGCAGCTCCAGGCCAAGGTACAGCACCAGGAAGTTTTGACCCGAAATCATCACGCTCATGCCCAGCAAAGCAAACATGCTCAAGCTGAACAGCTCGCCGCCGCGCAGCATGTCGCGGTCAGCAGCATAAGGGCGCGAGTACACCAATGTCACCATGACGGCGATGCTGGCAAAGCACTTGAGCCAGTGACCCAACGGGTCACTGACCACCAAGCGGCCAAAGCCGTACAGGGTCTGCCCGGCATCGGCATACAGGGCGTGCAGCAAAGCCACACCGCCGAGCGTCACGAGGGTCAACACATGGGTGGCCGTGCGGCGCGGGCTTTTGACGAAGAGGTCGACCAGCGCGATCACGCAGGCCATGACCAGCAACACGATTTCGGGATAGATCGTCATCCAGCTGGTGGTGTCCATCATCATTCTTTCTATTCTTGCGTACGTTACTGGGGCAGCTTGGACAGCGCCACATGTTTGAGCAGATCAGCCACGGAAGCGTCCATCACGTCTGTGAAGGGTTTCGGGTACAGGCCCATGGCCAGCACGGCAATGGCCAGCAAGGCCATGACCAGGAATTCGCGTGCGTTGATGTCGGTCAGCTCCTTGACATGGTCATTGGCCACAGGACCCAAGTAGACGCGTTTGAACATCCACAGGGTGTAAGCCGCACCAAAAATCAAGGCCGATGCCGACAAGAGGCCGATCCAGAAGTTGAACTTCACAGCGCCCAAAATCACCATCCACTCGCCCACGAAACCGGCTGTGCCTGGCAGGCCGCAATTGGCCATGGAGAACAGCAAGGCAAAGGCCGCGAACTTGGGCATGGTGTTGACCACACCGCCGTAGCTGGAGATTTCACGCGAATGCACACGGTCGTACAGCACGCCAATCGACAGGAACATCGCTGCCGACACGAAACCGTGCGCGATCATCTGCACAATGCCACCGGATACGCCCAGCGGGTTGAAGATGAAAAAGCCCAAGGTCACAAAACCCATGTGTGCGACCGATGAGTAAGCCACCAGTTTTTTCATGTCCTGCTGGACCATGGCGACCAGGCCCACATAAATGACCGCCACCAAAGACAGCACGATCATCAGGGTGCCCCACTCGTGCGCAGCATCGGGTGCAATCGGCATCGAGAAACGCAGGAAACCGTAGGCACCGAGCTTGAGCATGATGGCCGCCAGCACGGCAGAGCCCCCTGTAGGCGCTTCGACGTGCACATCTGGCAACCAGGTGTGGAATGGCCACATGGGCACTTTGACTGCGAAGGCGGCAAAGAAGGCAAAGAACAACAAGGTCTGGACATGGCCGGACAGTGGCAACTGGTGCCAAGCCAGGATGTCGAAGCTGCCGTTCGATGCGGTGTACAGGTAGATGAGCGCGATCAGCGTCAGCAGCGAACCCATCAAGGTGTACAAGAAGAACTTGAACGCGGCGTAGATCTTGTTGGGGCCACCCCAGATGCCGATGATCAGGTACATCGGGATCAAGGTGGCTTCAAAGAAGACGTAAAACAAGATGCCGTCGAGCGCGCTGAACACGCCGATCATCAGACCCGACAGGATCAGGAAGGCGGCCATGTACTGGTTGACTTTGCGGGTGATCACTTCCCAGCCCGCGATCACGACGATCACGTTGATGAAAGCGGTCAGCAACACGAACCACAGCGAAATGCCGTCCACGCCCAGGGCGTAATTGACATTGAATCGCTCAATCCAGCTCGCCTTTTCAACGAACTGCATGGCCGAGGTGCCCAGCTGAAAGCCCGAGTACAGCGGCAAGGTGATGAGGAAACTGACGATGGAGCCGATCAGGGCCAGCCAGCGCACTGCGCGGGCCTGCTCGTCTCGTCCCAGGGCCAGCAAGATGACACCAAAAGCAATCGGCGTCCAGATGGCAAGGCTCAACAATCCCATTTTTATGACTTCCTTGTAATCTTTAAGCCAGCCAGACGAAATACGTCATCAGCATGAACACGCCCAGAATCATCACCAAGGCATAGTGGTACAGGTAGCCCGACTGGAACCAGCGCACCACGCCAGCAACCCAGCCCACGACTTTCCAAGAACCGTTGACCAACAAGCCGTCGATCAGGGTGCGGTCGCCCACTTGCCACAGGCCGGTGCCCAACATCCGGGCACCACGGGCCAGGACGTTTTCGTTGAACCAGTCGAGGAAGTACTTGTTCTCGAG
>CANBTZ010000080.1 GCA_947372495.1 Comamonadaceae bacterium
CGCAAATTGTTGATCGCCGACTTTTCCGTCAGCCCGTAAATCGAACCTGCGTAAGAAGCCCCCCAGATCTGCTGCGAAATGATTTCGCTCCAATAGCTGTATTTGTAGCCGAACGCTGTAAGACGAGCAGAAGGGTCAAATCCCAGATAACCCAACAGGCCTTGAGTTTCGTATTGGGTGGAATTTGACTTATTCAAAGCAAGGTAGTCGGCGTGCGCCTGCGCAGCCTTGTCAAGCAAAACACTTTGCGCCACTTTGCCAAAACCACAACGCGCACGGTCATCATTGAGCCGATTGAACACGGCCAGCTTCTCGGCCGCAAATGCATCCGGTGGAGCATAAACAGGCGCAGGCACATTGAAGACCAATGTGCCGCTGGCACCGCTGATGGTGATTCGGATGTCCTGGGTGGCGGTGCCATCGCTCGATGTCACACGCAACACATCCTCTACCACCTGGCCAGCATTCAGCGCCAAGGTCGCAGCCTTGCTGTTGTCAATCAGGTAAGTCCACGCGCCAGTAGCGTCGTTGAAAGTGAATGCGCCGTAGGTCCCTGCCAGACTGACAGGCGACTTGAATACCGCTTGGCCTGCATCAGGATCGGTGATGCTCAGCATGCCACTGACTGGACTGGTCGCCCCTTCAGTGGTGGCACCCGCGCTGGTGCCGCCAATGGACGCGGGTGTGTTGACCACCGGACTGCCTCCGCCACCGGCACCGCTGCCTCCGCAAGCTGTCAGAGCCAACGCAAGTCCCCATGCAAGACACTGGTTTTGTTTCATGCCACTCCCTGAGCAGAGGCTGTTGACCTCTTTTTTTAACTAAAAAATATTCTTTTTAATTTATAGCACAGCCGAGGTGTGCTGCAGCGCGCGCCAGCGATGAAACAACCATCAACTATTCAGGGCCTGACCCAGCGACCAGGCCACCTGCTCGCTGACCACCGCATCCGGATGACCGGCATGGGCCTGCAAGGCCTGACTCAAGCGGGTCCGTTCGGCGTGCGGCAAAGACTTGCTGGCCAGCGCGTTGCCTGCCGCCAGCGCCAGGTTGCGCAGCCAGCGGGCGTGGCCGATGCGGCGAATCGCCGAGCCTTCGGTGCGGCGCAAGAATTCGGCTTCGCTCCAGCCCAGCAGATCGGCCATGCCACTGCCCGTCAAGCCCGGGCGCGCCTGCCAGTCGGGCACATCGCTGGTCTGGGCAAACTTGTTCCAGGGGCAGGCCAGCTGGCAATCGTCGCAGCCATAGATGCGGTTGCCAATCAGGGGGCGCAGTTCATGGGGGATCGGCCCCTCGTGCTCAATGGTCAGGTAAGAAATGCAACGCCGCGCATCGAGCTGGTAGGGCCCGACGATGGCCTGCGTGGGGCACAGGTCCATGCAGGCCGTGCATTGCCCGCAATGCGCGCTGGCTGCAGGTGTAGAGGTCAAGGCAAAGTCCACAAACAATTCGCCCAGAAAAAACATGGAGCCCGCTTCGCGCGACAAGACCAGCGTGTGCTTGCCCCGCCAGCCCAGGCCACTGCGCGTGGCCAACTCGGCCTCCAGCACAGGTGCCGAGTCGGTGAACACGCGGTGGCCAAACGGGCCAATGGCCGTGGCGATGCGCTCCTGCAGTTTTTGCAGGCGGCTGCGCAGCACCTTGTGGTAGTCCCGTCCCCGGGCATAGACCGAGACAATGGCTTCACCTGGCTGCAGCCAGCGTTCGCGTTCACGTTCTGCCCAGTCAGCGGGCGTGCCTTGCGGCAGATAATCCATGCGGGCGGTGATGACACTCACCGTGCCCGCCACCAGCTCGGCCGGGCGGGCGCGCTTCATGCCGTGAGAGGCCATGTAGGCCATGCTGCCGTGAAAACCGGCGTCCAACCAGGCCTGCAATCCGGGCTCGGCTGAGGACAAATCGATGCCGGTCACACCAATTTGGGACAATCCAAGCTCACGCGCCCAAAGTTCAATTTGGGACCACAAGCCAGAAGGATCGATTTGGAGATGCCGCTCAGTCACCCGCCCATTGTAGAAAGCCAGGCCACCGGCATGGCTTGGCGCACGCTTTGGCCCGACGAAGCCGCCACGCAAGCCTTCGCCGCTCAGCTGGCCGAGCGGCTGCAAAGCTGGCCGGGCGGGCGCGACGCCAGCATCGAGCTGCGCGGCGATTTGGGCGCGGGCAAGACCACGCTGGTGCGCCACCTGCTTCGCGCCGCCGGGGTGCAAGGCCGCATCAAAAGCCCCACTTACGCGGTAGTGGAGCCGCACCAAGCGGGCAGCGGCGAGGCCGCCTGGCCCATCTGGCACTTCGATTTCTACCGCTTCAGCGACCCGCGCGAGTGGGCCGATGCGGGCTTTCGCGACATTTTTGCGGGCCCCGGCCTGAAACTCATGGAGTGGCCCGACAAAGTGGCGGGCCAACTGCCCCCGGCCGACTGGGTGATCGAACTGAACGCGCTGGACGAAGACCAGCGGCAAGTGCACATCACCGCACAAACCCCACGCGGGCAGCAGTGGTTGCAGGCATGGCAAGAGGCTTGCGGTGCAAGCTGATCGTCGCCAGTTCCTGCGCACGGGCTTGGCCGCACTGACGCTGACGGGCAGCGACCTGGTGCGCGGCGCGAGCCTGATGGCCGTGCGCATCTGGCCTGCGGCCGAGTACAGCCGGGTCACGCTCGAGTCGGATGTGCCGCTCAAGACCCAATCGAGCTTTGTGCCCTCACCGCCCCGGCTGGCCGTCGACATCGAAGGCCTGCAGCTGAACCCCGCCCTGCGCGAGCTGGTTGGCAAGGTGCAGGCCAGCGACCCCAACATCGCGGGCATCCGGGTCGGGCAATACAGCGCCAACGTGGTGCGCTTGGTGATCGACCTCAAGCGCCCCATCGCCCCGCAGGTGTTCACGCTGGCGCCCGTGGCGGCTTACCAACACCGTCTGGTGTTTGACCTGTACCCGACACAAACCGTGGACCCGCTGGAGCAGCTGATCCAGGAGAAAACCGGCGCAGCCCCGCCCAAAGTGCCTGAACTCTCTCGCCCGGGCAGTGGCACCGACCCGCTGGGTGAGTTGATCGCCCGCCAGACCCAAGGCGCTGCGGTGAGCGCACTGCCTTTGCCTGTGCCGGTGCCGTCCACCCGCAGGCAAGACTTCGAACCGCCGCCCGAAGCCATCATGGAGCGGCCCGACCACGCGCCCCGCGTCTCAGGCAAAACCGAGCGCCTGATCGTGGTGGCGCTGGACGCCGGACACGGCGGCGAAGACCCTGGCGCCATCGGCCCTGGTGGCACCCGCGAAAAAGATGTGGTGCTGCGCATCGCCCAGCGCTTGCGCGAACGCATCAACGCCACCAGCGTGGCGGGCAACCCGATGCGCGCCTACCTCACCCGCGACGCCGATTTTTTTGTGCCCCTGCATGTGCGGGTGCAAAAGGCGCAGCGCGTGCAAGCCGACCTGTTTGTCAGCATCCACGCCGACGCGTTCTTCACGCCCGAGGCGCGGGGTGCGAGCGTGTTCGCGCTCAGCGATGGCGCGGCGTCGAGCAGCGCAGCGCGCTGGATGGCACAAAAGGAAAACAAGGCCGACCTGATCGGCGGCATCAACCTGGGCGTGAAAGACGCCCAAGTGCAACGCGCCCTGCTGGAAATGAGCACCGCAGCGCAAATCAAAGACAGCCTGCACTTGGGTGGTGCCTTGCTGCGCGAGATCGGCGGTGTGGGTCGCCTGCACAAGCCCCGCGTCGAGCAAGCCGGTTTTGCGGTGCTCAAAGCCCCCGACATCCCCAGCGTGCTGGTAGAGACCGCCTTCATCAGCAACCCTGAAGAAGAGGAAAAGCTGCGCAGCGAGGCTTACCAAGAGCGCCTGACCGAAGCGCTGCTGCGCGGCATCGTGGCCTACTTTGCGCGCAACCCGCCACTGGCGCGAAATCGCGCGCCGGTTTGAATCACTGCGACATGCCAGACCCCGGGGTCATCAACGGCGGTCTGCGAAGGTTCATCGCGGCGGATGCGCCGCTCCCACTGTCCAGCATGTGTGCCGCCCCATGCATGGCTTGGAGAGTCACCTGCGTGGCATCCCCCGATTGACCCAGCAGGGTGCGTGCCCCTAAGCTGCCCGTTGACATGGCCGAGAACAACAGCCACCGCCATGCACACACATCAGGAGACATTCATGCGCTTGACCCGTCTGTTCCAGACCGCGGCATTACTTTTGGCCGCCACTGCACTGCCCACGTCGCAGGCCCAGACCCCCAACTGGCCCAGCAAACCCATCCGCTGGATCATCCCTTACACACCCGGCGGCATCACCGACAACGCCACCCGCATGGTGGTGCAAAAGATCACCGAACAAACCGGCTGGTCCATCGTGGTCGACAACAAGCCCGGCGCCAACTCAATCCTGGGCGCCGATCTGGCGGCCAAGGCCCCGGCCGACGGCCACACCTTTGTGACCGTGATCGGCGCCCACGCGGCCAACGCCACGCTGTATGCCGGGCGCCTGCCTTACGACCCGGTCAAGAGCTTTGCCCCCGTATCGCTGGTGGGCATCGCCCCGCTGGTCATGACGGTGAACAACAACCTGCCCGTGAAGAACGTCAAGGAACTGATCGAGTACGCCAAGGCGCGCCCGGGCAAGGTGGCCTTTGGCTCGTCGGGCGTGGGCGCTGCGGCCCATCTGACGCAGGAACTCTTCAAGCAAGTGGCGGGTGTAGACATGATCCACGTGCCCTACAAAGGCACCACCCCTGCGCTGGCCGATCTGATGGGCGGCAACATCCAGATCCTGACCGACACAGCCAGCGCCCTGATGCCGCATGTTCGCGCGGGCAAGATCAAGGGCATGACCGTGTTTGCATCGCAGCGCGTGCCGGGCGCAGCCGAAGTGCCCACCATCGTCGAAGCGGGCGGCCCGGCCATCGATGGCTCCACCTGGGTGCTGTTCTTGACCCAATCGGGCGTACCCAAAGACATCGTGCGCCGGATGTCAGCAGAGACGGCCAAGGCGCTGAATTCGCCCGACATCAAAGCCAAATTCGAGGCGCTGGGCATCATCACTGGTGACACCTCGCCCGAATTCGCCGCCAAATTTCTGGACGATGAAATCGTCAAATGGTCCAAGGTCATCTCGACCGCTGGAGTGAAGGCGGAATAAACCCAAATCAAGGTCTGCGCCTCAGAAGGGGGTGCAGACGTTGGCTCAGTTCAGCGTGATCGGGTGGCTGGCCAGACGGGCCTGCACCTCGGCGCGCGTGGGCGGCTGGCAACCCGCACGCATCACATTCACAGTGGCGGTCGCCAACGCGTGTGAGAGCAAGCTCCGCAGCGCTTTCGCATCCAGTTGGGCCACCCATGCACCCGGTTGGCACTGCGCGGCATCGGCCTGCGCCAGCAAGGCGGTCAGGAGGCCTGCCAAAAAGCTGTCGCCCGCCCCCACAGTGTCCACCACCTGCACGGGCGCACTTTCTCGGCCCCGCACGGTGAGGATGCCCGCATCGGTCTTGAGCAGCAAGGCCGCGCCTTCGCCCCCCAAGGTCAGCGCCATCATGCGAGCGCCGCAGCGGCCCAACAGGTGCTCGGCCTGCGCGAACGCGTCGGCACCGGGCACGGCCAGGTGCTGCAGGTCTTCGTCGCTGGCCTTGACGAGATCGGCAAGGGCCAGCGCGTCGTGGATGTTGGCGCGGTAGGGGGCCATGTCGGGCAACACGGTTGGGCGCAGGTTGGTGTCGACCACCACCCAGCGGCCCGCCGCCTTTTGCGCGGCCAGCCAGGGCAGGTATTTGTCGGCATCGGCGGGCGCCAACGCCAGGCAGCCTGTGCAAACGATGTCGAGCATCGGTGCATCGGCGCAAGCGGCATTCAATGCTGGGGCTGTGATCGCCCGGTCGGCCACGGCCTCGCGATAAAAAGCATAGTCAGGGTGACCCTGGTCGTTGACCCCCACCACCGCCAGCGAAGTCACTTCAGTCACAGGCTCTGGGCGGGCCAACACGGCCCCATCGGCGCTCAGGCCTGCGGTCAGCTGACGGCCAAAACGGTCAAAAGAGAATGGGTTCATGTACATGACCGGCACACCCTGGCGCGCCAGCGCACGGCTCAGGTTGTAGACCGCCCCGCCCAGGCAGGGCAGAAAACGGCCATCGGGCTGCATGACCAGGTCGATCAGGGCTTCGCCCGCGGTGGCGATGCGCACGGACAAAAAGGCGTTTGGGGCGGTCATGGTTCGGGGCTCGCGCAGGTCACAAATGAGGTGCTCGGATTATCAAACACCGTAACCTGCCGGTAACCCCAGGCACCTTTCAGCGGCCGGAGCGCCGGGCCCGCCAAGCCCCCAAGAGGGTGAGCAGCCCAGGCACCAGGATCAGGGCCCAGATGATCTTGGACAGGTGCGTCTGCACAAAAGGCAGGTTGCCAAACAGGTAGCCTGCCAGCGTGAGGCCCACCACCCAGAGCACGCCGCCGACCACGTTGTAGGTGGTGAACTTGCTGCGGGTCATGTCGGCCACACCGGCCACAAAGGGTACAAAGGTGCGAATGAACGGCATGAAGCGGGCCAGAACGATGGTGATGCCGCCGTACTTTTCATAAAAGGCATGGGCCTGTTCGAAGGCCTGCCGGTTGAAAAACCGCGAGTTTTCCCACTGGAAGACCCGGGGGCCAAAGTAACGCCCGATGGAGTAATTGGTTTGGTCCCCGCCAATGGCCGCCACCAGCAAGATGAGCACCACCAAAGGCCAGCTCATCACGTCGGCACCGCACATGGCCCCCACGATGAACAGCAGCGAATCGCCCGGCAAAAAGGGCATCACCACCAGCCCGGTCTCGACAAAAACAATCAGGAACAGCAGGGCATAGACCCAAGCCCCGTGGTTTTGCACAAAGGCCTCCAGGTAGCGGTCCACATGGAGGATGAAATCGATGAGCTGCAAGAGGATGTCCATGGCCGGATTATCCCGCCCCCAAGCCCTAAAATGCCCGGGTGACTGCCGAAAACCCCCAGGCGAACGCGCGCCGCCCGATCCGCGAACTCCCCGATGAACTGATCAGCCAGATCGCCGCAGGCGAAGTGGTGGAACGGCCTGCGTCCGTGGTGCGTGAGTTGGTCGACAACGCGCTCGATGCGGGCGCGCAAAACATCACGCTGCGCCTGCTGGGCGGCGGCACACGCCTGATCGCGGTCGAAGACGACGGCGGCGGCATCGCCCCCGACGAGCTGCCCGTGGCCCTCAAGCGCCACGCCACCAGCAAAATTGGCAACCTGACCGACCTCGAATCGGTGATGACCATGGGCTTTCGCGGCGAAGCCTTGGCCGCCATCAACTCGGTGTCCGAGCTGACGCTGCTCTCGCGCATGGACGGCCAGCCCAACGCCCTGGCGCTGGACGGCCAGACCGGCGAGGTGCGCCCTGCCCCGCGCGCTGTGGGCACCACGGTGGAAGTCAAAGAATTGTTTTTCTCGACCCCGGCCCGCCGCAAATTCCTCAAAAGCGACAGCACCGAACTGGCCCACTGCATCGAAGCCGTGCGCCGCCACGCGCTGGCCCGGCCCGATGTGAGCTTTGCCATCTGGCACGAAGGCAAGCTGGTCGAGCAGTGGCGCGTGCACCCCGGCCCCGAGGGCCTCGCGCAGCGCCTGGACGATGTGCTGGGCCATGATTTTGTGGCGCAGTCTGTGGCCGTTGATTACCACGCAGGGCCGCTGCATGTGGTGGGCCGCGCAGGCACGCCCGACGCGGCCCGCTCGCGCCCCGACCACCAGTTTGCCTATGTCAACGGCCGCTTTGTGCGCGACAAGGTGCTGATGCACGGCGCGCGCAGTGCCTACGAAGATGTGCTGCACGGCCAAAAGCAACCGGCCTATGCCTTGTTTGTGCAGATCGACCCGACCCTGGTGGATGCGAACGTGCACCCGACCAAGATCGAGGTGCGTTTTCGTGACAGCCGAGCGGTGCACCAGGCGATCCGCCACGCGATCGAGCAGGCCATTGCCGCGCCGCGCTCTCAGGCCTTGAACGATGCACCCGAGCTGACGCTGCAAGCCGACCCCGCCCCGCGTGCCCTGCCCGAATCGGCCAGCTGGCGTCAGGGCAGCATGGGACTGGAGTCGCGCTTCGAGCCGCCACGTTTTGAACGCCCCCGGGTGGACGGCGAGCAAGCCATGGCCGACCTGCAGGCGCTGTGGGCACCCCAAGCCAGCAGCCAGGCACCTGCAGCCGGCACTTGGTCAGCGCAGGAAGCGCCCATGCCCGACTGGGCCCCCCCTGTAGGGGCGGCGCCCCGCCGCGATCAGCCCGAGACAACTCGCGCGCAGCCCATCGCCCCAGGGCAAGGCTCGCACATGGACACCACCGCAGACTGGCCCTTGGGCCGCGCTGTGGCCCAACTGCACGGCGTCTACATCCTGGCTGAAAACAAACAAGGCATGGTGGTGGTCGACATGCATGCCGCACACGAGCGCATCGTCTACGAGCGACTCAAAAACCAATTGAACAGCGCCGATGGCGCGGCTCCACGCATTTCCAGCCAACCTTTACTGATCCCGGCCACCTTTGCCGCCACACCCACCGAAGTCGCCACCGCAGAAGCCTGCGCCGAAGTGCTGACACAGCTCGGCCTCGAAATCTCGCCCCTCTCGGCCAAGACCTTGGCCGTGCGCGCCGTGCCCACCACCCTGGCCCAAGGCGACGCGGTCGAGCTGGCCCGCAGCGTGCTGGCCGAGCTGGCCCAGCACGACGCCAGCACCGTGGTGCAACGCGCCCAAAACGAGATCCTGGGCACCATGGCCTGCCACGGCGCGGTGCGCGCCAACCGCCAACTCACACTGACCGAGATGAACGCGCTGCTGCGCCAGATGGAAGAGACCGAGCGCTCCGACCAGTGCAACCACGGCCGCCCGACCTGGCGACAGATGTCGATGCGTGATCTGGATGCGCTGTTTCTGCGGGGACGTTGATGAACCACAAGCGAGCAGCGGGGTCGGTTCGCGGACTGCCCGATTTGGCGAGCGAAGCGAGTATGAGGGCAGCCGCGTACCGGCCCCGCTGCTCGCGCTCCAGTGAAGGTCTGAAGGCTCCATGTCCCCCAAACTGATCGTCCTCATCCTCGCGCTGCTGCTGGGCATGCAGCCCGTCACCACCGACCTGTACCTGCCTGCCCTGCCCGCCATCACCGCAGGCTTTGGCGCCAGCATGGGCCAAGCCCAGCTGACCCTCACGGCGCTGCTGCTCGCCTTTGGCCTGTCGCAACTGCTGTGGGGCATGGCCACCTACACCCTGGCCTCGGTGGCCTGCATGTTCGCCCCCAGCATGATGTGGCTGATCGCGGGCCGCACCCTGCAAGGCGTGGCCATGGGCGCGGGCGTCATGGGTGCTCGCGCCGTGGTGCGCGACCTCTACGCCCCGGCGCAAGGCGCCAACGTCATGTCGCAGGCGCTCACGGGCCTGGGCATCATCGCCTGCACGTGTGCCCCTCTGGGCGGCATGCTGAGCGAATGGGTGGGTTGGCGCATGGCGCTGTCGGTGCTGGGCATCTATGCTGCAGTCACCTTTGGTCTGATTCATTGGCGCTTTGAAGAAACCCTGGCCCGCCCCGACCCACAAGCCTTGAAGGCCCGCCCCTTGGTGCGGGCCAACCTTGAGATCTTGCGCAACCGCACTTTCCAGACCTGGTGCGCCCTTTCGGCGTGCTCCTACCTGGGCCTGTTCACCTTCCTCGCCAGTTCTTCGTTCGTCTTCATCCAAGCGCTGGGCTACAGCAAAACCGCTTACGGCTTTCTCATGCTGAGCATGTCGGCGTCTTACATCGTGGGCACGTTCTGGTGCCGTTGGATGCTCAGGCGCACCAGCGTGCACCGCACCGTGGGCGTGGCGGCGTGCCTGACCATCACAGGCGGGGTGTCCATGGTGGTGCTGGCCTATGCAGGCGAAGGCCAGGACTGGTTCGGTGCTTGGGCCGTCATGTTGCCCATGTACATCTTCATGATCGGCCACGGTGTGCACCAGCCTTGCGGGCAAAGCGGCGCGGTCGCGCCCTTCCCGCACCGGGCCGGCACAGCGTCGGCACTCAACGGCTTTTTGATGATGCTCGGGGCGTTTTTCATGGGCGGCTGGCTGGGCCAGCACATGGATCGCCCGGTGTTTGCCCTCGCACACGGCATCTTGCTGTGGGCCGTGCTCATCACCTTCATCGCCTGGACGGCGGTGCAGCGCCACGGTCGCCCAGAGGCCATCAAGGCGGCCGCTTGAACATGAACACGAGCCTGCCCACAAACAACAGCGCGCCCGATGCGATCGCTCTGGTCGGACCCACAGCCAGCGGCAAGACCGCCGCCGCCCTCTCCCTGGCCAAGGCATTGCAAGCACAAGGCGGTGCTGAAATCATCAGCGTGGACTCGGCCCTGGTGTACCGGGGCATGGACATCGGCACCGCCAAGCCCAGCGCCGAAGAACTGGCCAGCGTGCCGCACCACCTGATCGACACCATCGACCCCTTGCAAAGCTACAGCGC
>CANBTZ010000081.1 GCA_947372495.1 Comamonadaceae bacterium
GCCCTCTGGCACAAAGCCTGATCGCTGCCTGCCTTATGGCTGCGGGTCGCGCATCCAAGTGGCGATGTCTTGCACGGCCAGCTCCTCCATACCGATAAAACCGTGCCAATGGAGCGCCTGGCAAGGGTTGCCCGTGGGGTTCTGCCCGCCATCGACCACCATCAACTTCTTGACTCTGGCTTGCGCCAAGCCCCGAAAAATGTTGTCTGCATCACGCGCCGGTGTGATGCGACAGGCGTCTTGGCGGTGGTGGTAGATCAACACAGGCAAGCGCAACTGGCCTATGGCCTGTCTGGGCACAGCAGCGGCCTCGCTCTGACTGGTGATGGACGCGGTCAGCACCACGCCAGAGAGCTGGTTCTGCAAAGCCAATGCCAAAGCCGTGGCGGAAACCGTGCCTCGGCTTGTGCCCACCAGCCACATGGGGGCGGTGGATCGCACACGGATGTCGGTCATCACGTTCTGAACATCGGTGCGGTGCGCTTCAGAGGTGCGCCAGGCGTCGTCCATGTCGCGCATGTCCGAGGGGTTGCCCAACAGGGCGACATTCAAGCCTTCGCGGCGAAACAGCTCCCGGGAACGGATCAGAAAGTTGTTCGAGCGCGGCTCACCGTCCCGGAAGCCGATCCCGCCACTGCCGCCCGACAGCAAAATGACCGTGGCCGTGGCGCCCTCTTTGGGCATCCACCAATAGGCGATTTTTTGTCCATCGCGGGTAGGTACGGTGACCAACGACTCGCTTGCCCAAGACGGCAGCAGGCCAAGGCACAGCCCACAAAACACAACGATGCGTACCCACGATTTCATGGCAACACCCTTTCTGAATGGCTGACCATTGTCCACGCACCAGCCCCGCATTTGCAGACACACCCCAAATCACACATAATATGTGAGATTCAAAAGGAAAAAGCCATGAACATCACTTTGTCCGTCGACGAGCGCGTAGCCGAAGCGGCCCGTGAAGCGGCCCGAAAGATGGGCAAAAGCCTGAACCAGGCCGTGCGTGACTACCTGGAGCAACTGGCGGGTCAGGAAAGACAAACCGCCGAATGGCAAGCCTGGGAGCAACGCTGCCTGAGCAGCGGTGGTCGCCTCCAGGGCTGGAAATTTGACCGAGACGCCGTGCATGATCGCGGCTGAACCCACGCCCCCATGGTCGCAGCTGCTGGCTCTGCCCAAAGCACGCTGCTTCATCGACACCCACGTGCTGGTGTATGCCGACAGCACCGACGAGCCCCGCAAGCAGCGCATCGCCATCGATTTGCTCCGGCACCTGCGCTTTGAACGGCTGGGCGTGCTGTCCACACAGGTGCTCAATGAATACATCCAGGTCGGTCTGCGCAAGCTGGGCTTGCCGCACGAGCACATCCGTGAGCAGCTGCATTGCTACCGCCAGCTGGACCTGTCTGCCGTCACGCCTGACACCATCGACTTGGCGCTTGCCTTGCACCAAAAACACAGCCTGAGCTACTGGGACGCCTTGATCATCGCCAGCGCCCACATTGCAGGTTGCGCTGTGCTGCTGACCGAAGACATGGGCACTGGCGAGGTGTTGGCAGGCGTGAAGCTGGTCAACCCGTTCGCAGCAGCCTGAACTGGGCAGCAGACCCGCGATAATCCAAGGTTTTGCGACCCCCCTGATCCGCCCATGACCACGCCCGAACAAACCCCACAAGCCCAGGCCGACGCGCCTTTCATGCGCACCATCAAGACCTATGTGCTGCGCGCCGGGCGGATGGGTTCGGGGCAAATGCGGGCGTTCGAGCAGTTCGGGCCGCAGTTCCTCATCCCCTACAGCGCTGAGCGCCTCGACGTGCAGGCCGCATTTGGCCGGGCAGCACCGCTGATCTTGGAGATCGGTTTTGGCATGGGTGACGCCACAGCCAAGATCGCGCATGTGCGCCCCGATGACAACTTCCTGTGCTGCGAGGTGCACGAGCCCGGCGTGGGGGCACTGCTCAAGCGCTGCGGCGAAGAAAGCATTGGCAACATCCGCATCGTCCAACACGATGCGGTGGAGGTCATGGACCACATGCTGGGCGAAGACAGCCTGGACGGAGTGCACATCTTCTTTCCAGACCCTTGGCACAAAAGCCGCCACCACAAGCGCCGCCTGATCCAGTCACCCTTCATCGAGCGACTGGCCAAGCACATCAAGCCCGGTGGCTACCTGCACCTGGCCACCGACTGGCAGCCCTATGCCGAGCAAATGATGGGCGTGATCCGCGGCGAGCCCATGCTGGTGAACACCAGTGACGCCGCAGACGGCTTTGCGGCCAAACCCGACTACCGGCCCCTGACCAAGTTCGAAAACCGTGGCATCCGACTAGGCCACGGCGTCTGGGATCTGGTGTTCCGCCGGGTCTGATGCGCCGCGCCTGACACTCTTGGCGTCATGGCCCGTCCACCACGCAACCCGAATATCCCGATGCGCTCGGGCGTGAGCCCGAGCATGGTCGCTTTGCCTGCGGGCACCTGGCACACCCTGCTGGACTTCTTGAGCGATCGTATGCGCTCGGTCACACGGCAAACCTGGGCCGAGCGCATGGCATCGGGCCAAGTGCTGGATGAAGACGGCAGCCCGGTTGGGGCTGAACAGCCCTACACCAGCGGGCAACGCCTGTATTACTACCGCAGCATGCCCGTCGAACCCGACTTGCCAGAGCACGAAACCATCCTGTTTGAAGACGATCATTTATTGGTGGCCGACAAGCCCCACTTCATGCCCGTCACGCCCTCGGGCAAATACGTGCAGCAAAGCCTGCTGGTCAGGCTCAAGCGCCAAACCGGGTGCGCTGACCTGTCCCCCATCCACCGCATCGACCGCGAAACCGCAGGTCTGGTGCTGCTGAGCAAACGCCCACAAGACCGCAACGCCTACCAGGCCCTGTTTCGGGACCGCGTTGTCCACAAAAGCTACGAAGCTGTGGCGGCCTGCCCCAAGGGCACGGCCCTGCCGCTGGTGCACCGCAGTCGGCTTGAAGAAGACACGCAGTTCTTTCGCATGCGCGAAGTGGCAGGTGAGGCCAACAGCGAAACGCATGTGCGCTTGCTGCGGGAAGCTGGCGGGCATGCCCTGTACGAACTCACCCCGGTGACGGGCAAACGGCACCAGCTGCGGGTCCACATGCTGTCACTGGGCACGCCCATCGAAGGCGACCAGTTCTACCCCGAGGTGCTGCGGGGCCCAAACGTCGAAGAGGATTTTCGCCAGCCCTTGCAGTTGCTGGCCCGCAGCATCGCCTTCACCGACCCTGTCACGGGCCAGTCAAGGCGATTCTCAAGCGGTCGGAGCTTGCGCATCCAGCCCTGACAGGGCTTGGATCAGCCGATGATTTCCTTGGCGGAAATCGTGTACTTGAAGCTGTCTGGGGCATAAGAGTCCACACGCCCTTCGCTGGTCTCGGCCACGGGGTACATCAGGAAGTTGAGCACCCCTTCTTTGGCACCGGGCAGCTTCAGGTCATGGGCGTTGTTCCAGCCCAGCCAATTGCCTTCCCAGCCACCAAACAGGTGTTTGTAGACCGGCGCCACCACCGCATGGCTGGTCGATTTGAGCCACTCGGGGGTTTCCATGCGCATGACCTTGGCCACGTCGGCCGGGTCCATCGCCACCCAGCCGTGGGCCTGCAAGTAAACCTCTGCGCGGCAGTGCTGCGCACCTTTGAGGCTGCTCGGGTTGCCGGACAATTCTTTGTAGCCAAAGGCCGAAGGCACCAGGCGGATGCCATAGACATCGCGTGCAGGCACACCCACCGAACGGCACAGGCCCACAAAGAGCGCGTTGATGTCCGCGCACTTGCCGCCCAGGTTGCCGGTCTCCAGCATGGTCTTGATGTCGCCTTCGCCACAACCGCGCACCTTGGGTTCGCGCCAGGCGTTGACCACCACCCAATCGTAAATCGCACGGGCTTTGTCAGCGTCGGTCTTGGCGCCTTGGGTCGCGGCCAAGGCGGTCTTGCGCACGATGCCGTCGATGGGCAGCATGGCCGTGGCACGGGTGTAGTGGCGCAGCGTGGAGGCGTCTTCGCGCTGAAACGGAGCAGCAGGCCCGGTCAGGTCAGCGCGGTTGCGGGTGCGCACGCGGCTGGTGATTTCCACCACAGGCTTCACGCCATCGGCAAATTCTGTGTAGAGCAAACGGGTGCCCTCCACGCCGTCGCTGAGCATGCGGGAAGTGCCATTGCTTTGGAAACCGCTGTCGAGCGACTGCTGCCATTCGGAGTTGATACTGGGCACAGGCAACCAGACGCGGGAGACACCCACCGGGTCGGCCAGCTCCACACGGGTGGTGATGTCGAAAGTGCGCCACTGGCCCGGTGCGGGCTCAAAGCGGCGTTCTGCAGAAGTTTGGGCGCGCAACATGGTGGGCGCGGCGATGAGAGCGCCCAGCGAGGCGCCCCCTTTGAGCAAGGAACGGCGAACGGGGATCATGTCTGGAACTCCGGAATGGAACAAAAGACCTGTCGGCGCACGCGAGGCGGCATTGCTGAGCAGATGCCGCCAATGCCCCGAAGGCAGGTCACCGGGCGCGGGGCGCCGGGCCCAGCGATTATCGGGCATCAAGGCCGTGTCTGCGAAAGCCCCGTGATCCAGCGGTCAGGCTCGGTCCCCGTCCAGTCCACCTCGCCCTGGATGCGCCAGCGCACGCGGCCATCGGGAGCGATCAGAAATGTGGTGGGGTACACGGTCACGCCCCACCGGCGGGCCAGTTCGCCTTGCGGGTCCAACAGCACCGGAAATCCGATGCCCGTGGTTTTGACGTAACGCTTCACATGGCTGGCGGTCTCACGCACATTCACGCCAATGACCACCGGCTCACCGCCACCCAGCTCATGCAGGGTTTGCAGCGAAGGCATTTCTTCTTTGCAGGGCGCACACCAAGTGGCCCAGAAGTTGAGCACCACCGCATGGCCCTTGAGGCGTTCGTTGTTCCAGCGCTGACCCTGCAGGTCCACCAGGTCGATGGCTGGAATGGCTTGCGTGGACGGCCAAGGAGTTTTCTGAAACTGTGCTTGGGCGACCAGCGGCAAACACAGCAGCAGGCATTTCAAATGTAGGAGCGGCGCCCTCGCCGCAAAGGTTTGCAAGGTTTTTCGCGGCGGGGGCGCCGCTCCTACAGAAAGCAGCATGCGTGTCAGACGCGTTCAGTCACCCAGGCCTGCACGCTGGCCATGGCTTGCGGCAAAGCGGCTGCGTTGGTGCCACCGGCCATGGCCATGTCGGGCTTGCCGCCGCCTTTGCCGCCCACTTGGGAAGCCACAAAGTTGGCCAGCTCACCCGCCTTGACCTTGCCAGTGGTGTCGGCAGTCACGCCCGCTGCGATCTGCACCTTGTCGCCATCGACGGCGGTCAGCACGATCACGGCGGTTTTCATCTTGTCTTTGAGCTTGTCCATGGTGTCGCGCAAGGTCTTGGCGTCCGCACCTTCCAGCTTGGCCACCAAAAGCTTGATGCCCTTGACGTCCACGGCTTGCGTCATCAGCTCGTCGCCCTGGGCAGAAGCGAGCTTGCCTTTGGCGGCAGCCAGTTCTTTTTCGAGCGCCTTGACTTGGTCCAGCACTTGGGCAATGCGGGTGTTCAGCTCAGCCGGTTGGGCCTTGAGCGTGCCTGCGGCTTGGGTCACGGTGTCTTCCAGCGATTGCAAATAAGCCAAAGCATTCGCGCCGGTCACGGCTTCGATACGGCGCACGCCTGCGGCCACGCCGCCTTCGCTGACGATCTTGAACAAACCAATGTCGCCCGTGGCTTTGACGTGGGTGCCACCGCACAGTTCGCGGCTGGAGCCAATGTCGAGCACGCGCACCGTCTCGCCGTACTTCTCGCCAAACAGCATCATGGCGCCGGTCTTTTGGGCGCTTTCAATGTCCATCACGCGGGCTTGCGCGGCGGCATTGGCCAAAATTTCGGCGTTCACACGCGCTTCGATCTCGCGAATTTCAGCATCGGTCACAGGCGCGTTGTGCGCAAAGTCAAAACGGGTGCGCTCGGCGTTGACCAAGCTGCCCTTTTGCTGCACATGGCTGCCCAGCACTTCGCGCAGGGCTTTGTGCATCAGGTGGGTGGCGGAGTGGTTGCGCACGGTGGCGGCGCGTACGCCCAAGTCCACATGCGCCTGCACCGCATCGCCCACTTTCAGGGTGCCAGATTTGATTTCGCCGTGGTGGCCAAACACATCGGCCTTGATCTTGAGCGTATCCAACACGTTGAACTGGCCGCCCGCGTTGTGGACCATGCCTTGGTCGCCCACCTGACCGCCGGACTCGGCATAAAACGGGGTCGTGTCCAACACCACCACGCCCGACTGACCGGCTTTCAGCTCAGTCACCGCATTGCCGTCTGCGTACAAGGCCAGCACTTTGGCGTTGGCCGTCAGGTCGTCGTAGCCGACAAAGTCGTTGCCAGCGCCGGTGTACTCCAGCGCCTTGTCCATCTTGAACTTGCCTGCCGCGCGGGCCTGGGCTTTCTGCTTTTCCATGGCCACAGCAAAACCGGCTTCGTCCACGCTCAGGCCACGTTCGCGGCAGACGTCGGCAGACAGGTCGAGCGGGAAGCCATAGGTGTCGTGCAGCTTGAAGGCCACCTCACCGGGCAGCACTTTCACGCCGCCGGCCAGGGCCGCGTCCAAAATTTGCATACCGCTTTGCAGCGTCTCAAAGAATCGCTCTTCTTCAACCCGAAGCACGTCGGCAATGCGCTCGGCCTGATCGGCCATGTTGGGGTATGCCGCGCCCATGAGCTGGACCAGATCAGGCACCAGCTTGTGGAAGAACGGTTTCTTTTGACCCAACAAATACCCGTGTCGAATGGCGCGGCGGATGATGCGGCGCTGCACGTAACCACGGCCTTCGTTGCTCGGCACCACACCATCGCTCACCAAGAACGATGTGGCGCGAATGTGGTCAGCGATCACGCGCAGGCTCTTGTGGCCCAAATCGGTGCAGCCTGTCTCGCGGGCGGCGGCTTTGATCAGCGCGTCAAAGATGTCGATTTCGTAGTTGCTGTGAACGTGCTGCAAGATGGCGGCCAAGCGCTCCAGGCCCATGCCGGTGTCCACACAAGGCGCAGGCAGCGGCGTGACAGCGCCGGTCTCGTCCATGTTGAACTGCATGAACACGTTGTTCCAGATCTCGATGAAGCGGTCGCCGTCTTCTTCGGGGCTGCCGGGTGGGCCGCCGGGGATGTGCGGTCCGTGGTCGTAGAAAATTTCAGAGCAAGGGCCGCAAGGACCGGTGTCGGCCATCATCCAGAAGTTGTCAGACTTGTAGCGGCCGCCTTTGTTGTCACCGATGCGGATCACGCGCTCGGGCGGCAGGCCGATTTCTTTCGTCCAGATGTCGTAAGCCTCGTCGTCTTCCTGGTAGACGGTGGCCAGCAGGCGCTCTTTGGGCAGCTTGTAGACCTCGGTCAGCAGCTCCCAAGCCCACTTGAGCGACTCGCGCTTGAAGTAGTCGCCAAACGACCAGTTGCCCAGCATCTCGAAGAAGGTGTGGTGGCGGGCGGTGTAGCCCACGTTTTCGAGGTCGTTGTGCTTGCCACCCGCACGCAGGCAGGCCTGAACAGACGCGGCACGCACATACGAGCGCTTGTCGGTGCCCAGGAACACGTCCTTGAACTGGACCATGCCCGAGTTGGTGAACATCAGGGTCGGGTCGTTGCCCGGCACCAGGGGGCTGGACGCCACCACGGTGTGCCCCTTGGACGCAAAAAAGTCCAAAAAGGTCTTGCGGATGTCGGCAACGGAAATGACGGATTGGCTCATGTTTTTGTCTGCTTGAAGTGCAACCGGTCATTATAAGTTTCACCCGGCTCAGGGTTGTCTCGGTGACAGTACGCGGCAGCCTCCTGCGATAAGCTTCCGGACATGGCACAATTTATTTAACAGCTTAAATAATTAAAGGAGATCCCATGGACATGAAGACTTCCCCCCTCGCCCAGCTGAACGACCCCAGCCTGCTCAAGACCGATGCCTTGATCAACGGCCAATGGGTCGCTGGCAGCAGCCGTTTTGCGGTGCATGACCCCGCCACTGGCCAACATTTGGTGGACGTGGCCAACCTCGGCCCAGCCGAGGCGGAGCAAGCGATTGCCGCAGCCAACGCCGCTTGGCCCGCCTGGAAAGCCAAAACGGCCAAAGAGCGCAGCACCATCCTGCGCAAGTGGTACGACCTGCTGATGGCCAACCAGGACGACCTGGGCCGCATCATGACCGCCGAGCAAGGCAAGCCCCTGCCAGAAGCCAAAGGCGAAGTGGCCTACGGTGCGAGCTTCGTCGAGTGGTTTGCCGAAGAAGCCAAGCGCATCAATGGCGAGACCCTGCCCCAGTTTGACAACAACCGCCGCCTGTTGGTGCTGCGCCAGCCGATTGGCGTGTGCGCGGCCATCACGCCTTGGAACTTCCCGCTGGCCATGATCACCCGCAAGGTGGCACCCGCTTTGGCCGCTGGCTGCCCGGTCATCATCAAGCCCGCCGAGCTGACACCGCTCACGGCCCTGGCCGCAGCCGAGCTGGCCCTCCGTGCGGGCATCCCGGCCGGTGTGCTGAACATGGTCACCGCCGACAGCGACAACTCGATTGACGTGGGCAAGGTGCTGTGCGCCAGCGACGTGGTGCGCCACATCAGCTTCACCGGCTCCACCGAAGTGGGCCGCATCCTGATGGCGCAATCGGCCCCCACCGTGAAAAAAATGTCGCTGGAACTGGGCGGCAACGCCCCCTTCATCGTGTTTGAAGATGCTGACATCGACAGCGCCGTCGAAGGCGCTTTTGCCAGCAAGTACCGCAACGCGGGCCAGACCTGTGTGTGCTCCAACCGCATCTATGTGCAAGAAGCCGTTTACGAAGAGTTCGTGAACAAGTTTGCTGCCAAGGTCAAAGCCACCGCCAAAGTGGGCAATGGCTTTGCAGAAGGCGTGAACCAGGGCCCGCTGATCGAGCCTGCTGCGCTGGACAAGGTTGAGCGCCATGTGAAAGACGCCATCGCCAAGGGCGGTCGTGTGCTCGTGGGCGGCAAACGCATGGACGGCCAGTTCTTCGAGCCCACCGTGATCGCCGATGCGACGGCCGACATGGTTTGCGCCAAGGAAGAAACCTTTGGCCCGTTCGCGCCGATCTTCAAGTTCAAGACCGAGCAAGAAGCGGTTGACGCAGCCAACAACACCGAGTTTGGCCTGGCCAGCTACTTCTACAGCCGCGACGTGGGCCGCATCTTCCGCGTGAGCGAAGCGCTCGAGTACGGCATGGTCGGCATCAACGTGGGCATCTTGGCCACCGAGCATGTGCCTTTTGGTGGCGTCAAGCAGTCGGGCCTGGGCCGCGAAGGCTCCAGCCACGGCATCGAAGACTATGTGGAACTCAAATACCTCTGCATGGGCGACATCCTGAAGTAAACTTCACACCTTCGCGGGTGTCGTTCAATGGTAGGACTCTTGCTTCCCAAGCAAATAACGTGGGTTCGATTCCCATCTCCCGCTCCAAGTTTCATAACTTTTTGATTTACAAAGGATTTTTCACCTCTTCGCGGCCTCTGGTGTCCCGAATAGGTGTCCCGAGTGATCAAAGTTCCACGGCTCAAAACGAACCGACACGGTGTTTTTTGTGTTCGCGTCTACTGGCGCGACGAGACAGGCAGGCTTCGCGAAAGCCTCTACAGCCTAGGCACTAAAGAACCTTCTATTGCCCGAGTGCTTGCGCTAAAGTTCAATGAAACACTTGAACGACAGCGCATGACACGAAACAAGCCACCAGCCCTCTTGGAAGCCTTGGACAAGGCATCCCATCGGTTTGAATTCGATCTATCAAAAGGCATCATGAAGGCGGACGGTCCCGAAGACCATGCTCGATTGATGGAGGCCATCCAAGCCTACAAAGAGCTTCACGGCACCGCCCCAAGCCTTCAAGAAGCCATGAACATGGGCAAGCCTGCCCTACCCCAGTCCACCACCCCTAAACGCCTGATCACGCGATCCAAAAAGTTCTCCGAGGTGGTGGCCATCTATCTGGAAGAACGCAAGTTAGACAACAAGGAAAACACACGCAAAGAGAAGGCCCGCACCTATGCCGACTTTCAAGACCTGCTGGGCGACGTGGAGATCAATTTGTTCACCAAGGCCGAGGGCGTGCAGTGGAAGACCCACGACATGGGCAGAGGCCTCAAAGCCAACAGCGTGAACAGTCGAATTGGTGAACTGAACGACCTGTTCAAATGGGCCATCAATAACGGCCATTACACGGCCAGCGACAAAAGTCCCGTGGACGGCTTACGCATTGGCAAAAAAAGCCAGCTTGCAGCCAAGACGCAAAGTTATGAACCGTTCACCAATGACGAGTTGAAGAAAATCTTTGGCACGGGCTACCTGAAAAAGTTCAACAAACCCGACTTCTATTGGGT
>CANBTZ010000082.1 GCA_947372495.1 Comamonadaceae bacterium
GTTTGCAGATCAAGGCGGCGCAGCATCAGCGCGAGTTCTTGCTCGATGTATTCGGGCTGGCCTTCTTCGAGCAGCAGCACAGCCGATTTGTCCTTGCAAAAATTCACCAACTCGTCGGGCACCAGCGGGTAGGTCACGTTGAGCACCAGCACCGACAGGCTGGTCACGCCAAAGGCATCGGCCAGGTCGAACTGCTGCAAAGCGCGGATCAGCGTGTTGTACAGACCCCCTTGCACGATCAGGCCCAGGTGTCGGTGGGTGCTGCCTTCAAAGTGTTCGTTCAGGCGCTGCTCGGCAATGTATTGGCGGGCGGCGGGCAAGCGGTGCTCGACTTTGCGTTTTTCTTGCGCAAAGGTCACGGGCGGGTGCGCCAGCCGCATGTAGTTGAACCCTGCGGGTTCGTCGATCAGGTGCTTTTTGGAGAGTTTGGGGGCCTGGTTGTCTTTGGCCACAAACTGGCCGCGCACATGGCAGGCGCGGATGCGCAACTCCATCATCACCGGCATGTTGGACGCTTCGGACAGCCTGAAACCGTGCTCCACCATGTTGACCATCTGGCCCAATTCGGGCCGGGGGTCGAGCAAGCACATGCCCGACTTGAGCGCATAGGCGTGGGTGCGCTCTTGAATGACGCTGGCGCCTTCGCCGTAGTCTTCGCCCACCACGATCAGCACGCCGCCGGTCACGCCGGGAGACGACAAATTGGACAGTGCATCGGCCGCCACGTTGGTGCCCACAATCGACTTCCAGGTCACTGCGCCGCGAATCGGGTAATGGATGGACGCGCCCAGCATGGCCGCAGCCGAAGCTTCGTTCGAGCAGGCCTCCACATGCACGCCCAGCTCGTCCATGTAGGGCTTGGCCTGCACCATCACATCAAGCAAGTGCGAGACCGGGGCGCCTTGGTAGCCGCCCACATAACTCACGCCCGACTGCAGCAGGCCCTTGGTGATGGCCAGAATGCCTTCGCCATGAAAGACCTCGCCCGCGCCCATGCGCAGGGCCTTGATTTCTTCGTGAAATGAGACTTCCAAAGTACGCTCCTTGCGGTGTGGGCCTGGTGTGGAGGCCAGTGAACACCTTGTGGGGTGCCCGTGCTCTCGAGAATGCCAATAAACACTATGCATTCAATTGAACACAGGCGTACCTGCGTGCAGTCATCTTGGTTACAGCCTAAGCATCCGCTGAGCGCCACCATGCGGTATCCACTCGCAAAGGAACCGAGCCATGACCAGCAGACGACAGTTGATTCAATGGGCCGCCATGGGTGCCACGCTGGGCCGCTTGGACCGCGCTTGGGCCGGAGCATTTCCTGAGAAAGCGATCAAATTGGTCGTTCCTTATCCTTCAGGCGGAGGTGCCGACCAGTGGTGTCGAATTGTCGCGGGCAAGGTTGAAAAACTGTTGGGCCAGCCCATCGTGTTTGATTACAAACCGGGTGCGAGCACGACGATTGGGGCAGATGCTGCAGCGAAAGCGCCCGCAGATGGCTACACCATTCATTTGATTGACAGCACTGCATTTGCCTATGTGCCCAATATGCGTAAAGTGCCTTACGACGCACTCAAGGCCTTCACGCCCTTGGTTCACTTGGGTGATTTGCCTTTTGCTTTGCTGGCGCATCCCTCTGTACCGGTCCGAAATTTACAAGAATTGATCGCCTATGCCAAAGCCAATCCAAACAAGCTCAATTGCGCCAGCGCTGGGGTCGGCTCTCCCCATCACTTGATTGCAGAAATTTTGAAACAACGTGCAGGCATTTCAATGAACCATGTGCCCTACAAGGGGTCCGCTCAGTACATGGCCGATCTGGTGGGCGGGCAGGTGGACTTGGCCGTTTCAACTTTAGGGCCAGCGATGCCCCACATTCAAACAGGCCGCATCCGTGCTCTGGCGGTGTCTTCCGGCAAGCGGTCAGCATCCATGCCCGATGTCCCCACCATTGCAGAGCAGGGGTTTGAAGGCTTTGATGAGAAACCTTGGAATTGCTTTGTGACCAATGCGGGCGTTCCTGCGGACGCCCTGGAGCGCCTGCGTGCGGCATTTCGGACCACCCTAGACGACCCCGAGGTGGTTCAAGCTTTGCGCAAAACAGGCGTCGAAGAAATAGGGCGCATGCCACTGACCCAAATTACCGAACAAATGCGCTTGGACTACCTTAAATGGGGCGAAGTCATCCGCCGCGCCAAGATCACCGTGGACAGCTGATCGTTTTAAACGCGTGGCCAGCTGCGCGGTGGCATCAATCCGCCGAGCGGACCTTGTCGCGGTGTTGGTCAAACACCGTGCCTTGCGCGAACAGGGACTCGATTTGCGCAGCCGAATAGCCCAATTGCGTCAGCACCGATTGGGAGTGCTGGCCCAGCCAAGGCGCTGGCATGCGGATGCTGCCCAGTGCACCACTCGATTTGATGGGCAAGCCCAACGTTTTCATGGGGCCAATGATGGGATGGTCGATGTCATGGACCATCTTGCGCGCCTGGACATGCGGGTCATGCAAGGCTTGCTCGTAACCAAAAACGGGGCCACCCGGAATGCCTTGGGCGTCCAGTTGCTCAACCCAGTGGGTGGTTGATTTTTGCATCATCACCGATTCGATGTCGCTTTCGAGTGCATCCGCATTTTTGACCCGCAAGGCTTGCGTGAGGTAGTCGGGGCGTTGGGGCCAGTCGGGTTGTTGGATGACCTTTTCACAAAACGTCACCCACATTTTTTGTGTGCCTGCCCCCACGGTTACATACCCGTCTTGCGTGCGGTAGGCTTGGTAAGGCGCAGAGCGCCTGTGGCGTGTGCCTGTGGCGTTGGGGGTCTCACCTGAACCAAAATAGGCACCGAATTCCCATGGGGTCCAGGCCAATCCGGCCTCCAGCAAAGACGTTTCGAGGTACTGGCCTTCACCAAACCTCAGCTTGCCAATCAGGGCGCCCAAAATGCCCGACAGGGCGGTCACGCCACTGGCGATGTCGTTCATGGCAATGCCCACTTTGGCCGGGCGTCCACCGGGCTCGCCGGTCATCATCATGATGCCCGACATGCCTTGGGCAATGATGTCAAAGCCGCCCTTTTGGCCATACGGCCCGGTCTGTCCAAAGCCCGACATGGCGGCGTAAATCACGCCCGGGTTGTTTACTCGGATGCTGTCGTAATCCAGCCCCATCCGCTTGACGACACCAGGCCGAAAATTTTCCAAAACGATGTCTGCTTGCGCAGCAAGCTTGTGCGCGATTTGAAGACCTGCCGGGTCTTTCAAGTTCAGCGCGATGCTTTTCTTGTTGCGGTTGAGCACCGCAAAGCAATACGATTCGCCATTGATTTGCGGCTCAAATTGCCGCGAGGTGTCACCCCTGTCTGCATTTTCCAGCTTGATGACCTCGGCGCCCATGTCCCCCAACACCATGCTGCAATAAGGGCCGGCCAAGACGTTGGTCAAGTCCAGGACGCGAAGGCCAGACAAAGGAAGTTTCATGGGGAGCTTTCTGCTTTCAAGTCATTTTTCTCAGCGGCCAGTGAACACTGGCGGGCGTTTTTCCATGAAGGCCGTGCGCCCCTCGATGAAGTCTGCGCTGTCAAAGCATTGCGCCACCACACGGTCGCACAGCGCCACGTCGCGCAAGGATTCGTCTTTGACGATTTCACCCACGATGGTTTTGATGGATGCCACGGTCATGGGCGCGTTGGCGGCAATCGTGTCCGCATACTGCTGCACATAAGAGGCCAAATCGTCTTTGGGCACCATGCGGTTGATCAGGCCCATGGCCAGGGCTTCGGGTGCGCTGAACTGCCTGGCAGTGAAAAAGATTTCCTGTGCAAATGAGGGGCCCACCACGTCCACCAGCTTGCGCACGCCGTCGTACTCGTAGCCCAAGCCCAGCTTGGCAGCGGGCACAGCAAAACGTGCGTTGTCTGAAGCGATGCGGATGTCGCAGTTCAGCGCCACGGCCACACCGCCGCCAATGCAGTAGCCTTGAATCATGGCCAGAGTGGGCTTGTTCAGGGTCTTGAGGGCCTGGATGCCTTGTTGGGCCACCCGGTCGTAACGTGCGGTCGCCTCTGCAGAGTCGCGTTGATCGGCAAACTCCGAGATGTCAGCGCCGGACACAAAGGCTTTTTCTCCTGCGCCATGCACCACCACCACTCGGATGTTGGGGTCGGCCGCAAAGTCGGTGGCAATGTCAGCCAGGCCTTGCCACATTTCTAAAGAAACCGCGTTGTGCCGGGCCGGGTTGTTGAAGGTGATCCAGCCGACGTGCTTGTCCTTGCGTGCGGCCATCTTGTCTGTTTTCAACGATTGCATGGGCAACTCCAATTGGATTTGCGCCAGTATGTGCCGCATGCAAGCTGGCAAGGGTTACCCGTGTGACAGATGCGCTTGGGTTCAGGCCCGCCGTTTTGTTGCGGTGTTTTGCGTGCTAACGTGTCGACAGATTTCATATTTTTGAGACCATGACTTCGAACCCCAACTACCTCAGCGAAACCGAAGCGCCCAGCCGTGCGGATGTGGACTCCCTGCGCGGCCTGACCCTGCTTGAATTTGGCACCGACTGGTGCGGCCACTGCCGCGCTGCGCAGCCTGCGGTGGCGCAGGCGCTGGCCCAGCAGCCGCAGTGGCAACACCTCAAGGTCGAAGACGGTCCGGGCAGGGCGCTGGGCCGCAGTTACCGCGTCAAACTTTGGCCCACCTTGCTCGTCTTGCGCGATGGCCAGGAAGTGGCCCGTGTGGTGCGCCCCACGGCCGTGCAAGATGTGTTGAACGTTTTGGCTGGCTGAGGCATGCCGAACATTGCAATTTGGCTGACGCCCATCGAAGCGGCCCTGCGTGCGCAGGCCGATGCGCAGCAGGCGGTGCCCATGAAGGCTTACATGCTCGGTCAGTTCGCGTTTTTGGGCATCCGCGCTGGCCCACGGCGTGAGGCGGTGAAACAGTCTTTCAAGGGCTTGCCCAAGTTTGCGGGTACGGCTGATGAATTGCTGGCGCTGGCCCATGCCCTGTGGCAGCTGCCTGAACGTGAGTTCCGATACACCGCCATCGACCTGCTGGCCAAGCACCACAAACGCCTGGATGTGAGTGTTTTGCCGCGCATCTTGCAGCTGGTGCAAACCGACTCCTGGTGGGACACGGTCGATGGCCTGGCCGGGGTGGTGGGCGACATCGTGCTGCAGGCCAAATCCAGCCAGCCCGATGTTCAGCACCACATGGACGCTTGCCTGATTCACCCCCACCTGTGGGTGCGCCGCGTGGCCATGCTGCACCAGTTGGGTTGGCGCGAGCAAACCGATCAGGCGCGTTTGTTCCGCTACGCGCTTACGCTGGCGCCCGAGACAGACTTTTTCATCCGCAAAGCCATTGGCTGGGCCTTGCGGGACCATGCGCGAACGCAGCCAGAGGCCGTTCGAACCTTTTTAATTGAGAATGCAAACCAGCTGTCTGGCTTGACGCGCCGCGAAGCGGGCAAGCATTTGAGTTGAGCTTGCACGCGGCTTTAACCAGCCAGCAATGTGCCCGCATCCTCGTACCAATACATCAGCGCACCGTCGTAGCTTTCCCACACGCAACCGTTGCAGCCGCGGCCACAGCACGAGGTGGGCTCAGGGGGCGGCTCTCGAAAGTCGTGGCCAGCCGCTTGCAAGCGTGCCTGAATTTGCGCAATGCCCCGGCGCACTGACTCGCGCTGGGCCTGGTTGGGGTCGATGATGGGATGATCGTTCTCGCAGCTCATGCCCGATTGTCAGACATGCCTGCAGGCGCAGCGATGTGCCCCTGCACCACTGTGTGCGCAATCAGCCGCTCATCACCCAGCACGACCATGGCAAACAGCCATTCGGCCAGGGTCTCGGTTTGTGCGGTGCGCCGTGCGAGCAGGGGCGTGGCTTGGGGGTTGAGCACCACAAAGTCGGCTTCGCAGCCGGGCAGCAGGTTGCCGACTTTGCCGCCCAGGTCCAGCGCGGCGGCAGCGCCCGCCGTGTGTTGCCACCACAGGTGCTCGGGCGTGAGGCTGATGCCGGGGCGGCCCACACTTTGCCGTGCCACGGTGTAGGCTGCGTGCATGGTGTGAAAGGGGCTGAAGCTGGTGCCGCCACCCACATCGCTGGCCAGGCCATAGCGCAGACCGGCTGCATCGGATGCGGTGTAGTCAAAAAAGCCGCTGCCCAAAAACAGGTTGCTGGTGGGGCTGACGGCAGCGGTCGCGCCCACTTCGGCCATGCGGTGGCGGTCGGCTTCATCGAGGTAGATGCAATGCGCGTACACCGAGCGTTGGCGCAAAAGGCCTGCGCGGTCGTACACGTCCAGATAGCTGCGCGCTTCGGGGAACAGTTCTTTGACCCAGCGGATCTCGTCCACGTTCTCGGCCACGTGTGACTGGATCCACACATCGGGAAACTGCTGCGCGATCTCGCCCGCGCCATGCAGTTGCTCGCTGGTGCTGGTGGGCGCAAAGCGCGGTGTGATGGCGTAGCCCAAGCGGCCCACACCGTGCCAGCGGCGGATCAGGTCTTCGGTCTGGCGCAGGCTCAAAGCCGTGTCGGTGTCGCGCAGGCCGTCGGGGCTGTGGCGATCTTGCAGCACTTTGCCGGTGACCATGCGCAGTTGGCGTTTTTGCGCCTCGGCCATGAAGGCATCGACCGACTCGGTGTGGGCGGTGGCAAAACACAAGGCGGTGGTCACGCCGTGGCGCATCAGCTCGTCCAGAAAAAACGCGCTCACTTCGTGCGCGTAAGCGTGGTCTGCAAACTGCTTTTCGTGCGGAAATGTGTAGTGCTCCAGCCAAGGCAGCAGGCCTTCGGCGGGCGAGCCGATCACATCGGTTTGTGGGTAATGGATGTGCAGATCGACAAAGCCCGGCGCGATGCACAGGCCAGGCCAGTGGGTGACGGGTAGATCGGGGTATTGCGCAGCCAACTCGCGGTAGGGGCCGATGGCCTGAATGCGCACGATGCCGTCGGCTTCGCGGGCGGTCACCAGCAAGCCGTCGCTTTCGTGGCGGGCCTGGGGGCTTTGCGGGTCCGGGAACCACAACAGGCCTGCGCGCCAGCCTTGCAACTCGGTCAATGTTTCGTGGGTATTCATCGGATGAGCAGGGATAAATCCGGGTGTGATTGGGCACGGCCCGGTGGTACATTGTGCGGCAAGCTTTTCACATCCAGGGTGGCGCCAATATTTTTAGGCACAGACTTTGCATGTGGTTTATTTGGATTTCCTTTTTTTCTCAGACATGACCACACCCCTCTTGTCTTTACAAGGCATCACCAAGCGCTACCCGGGCGTGGTGGCCAACCAGGACGTGTCACTGACCGTGCTGCCCGGGCAGGCCCATGCCGTGCTGGGCGAAAACGGCGCGGGCAAGTCCACGCTGATGAAAATCATCTATGGCTCGGTCAAACCCGATGAGGGGCAGATCCTGTTCAAAGGCCAGCCGGTCAGTATCCGCAACCCGCAAGAAGCACGCAAGCTGGGCATCAGCATGGTGTTCCAGCACTTCAGCCTGTTCGACACGCTCACCGTGGCCGAAAACGTCTGGCTGGGGCTCGACAAATCGCTGCCCTTGGCCGAGGTGGCGCGTCGCATCGAGGCCAAGGCCAGCGAATACGGTCTGGACATCGAGCCGCAGCGCCCGGTGCACACCCTGAGCGTAGGCGAGATGCAGCGGGTCGAGATCATCCGCGCTTTGCTGTCGGACCCGCAGTTGCTGATCCTGGACGAGCCGACCTCGGTGCTGACGCCGCAGGCTGTCGAAAAACTGTTCGTGACACTTCGGCAGCTGGCCGCCAGCGGCTGCGCCATCCTCTACATCAGTCACAAGCTCGACGAGATCCGCGCCTTGTGCCACAACTGCACGGTCATGCGCGGCGGCAAGGTCACGGGCCAGGTCGATCCGCGCCTCGAGAGCAACGCCAGCCTGTCGCGCCTGATGATCGGCGCCGAGCCGCCACGCCTGGAGCGCCATGCCGCCACCTTGGGCGAGGTGGCACTGACGGTTCGCGGCCTGGACCTGGCCAGGCAAGACCCCTTCGGCGTGAGCTTGCAAGGCATTGGTTTTCAGGTGCGCTGCGGCGAGATCGTCGGCATCGCCGGCGTGTCGGGCAACGGTCAGCAGGCCTTGATGGCGGCGCTCAGCGGCGAGGACACACGTGGCAAGCCAGGCACCATTCACCTGTTTGATGAAGACGTGAGCCAGGCCGGCCCCGGGTGGCGACGGCACCTGGGCTTGCACAGCGTGCCCGAGGAGCGCCTGGGCCGGGGTGCCGTGCCGACCATGTCCCTGGCGCAAAACACCTTGCTGACCCGCCGCAATGCGGTCGGCCCGGGCGGCTGGCTGCGTGTGCATGGTGTTCAGGCCATGGCCCAGGCCCTGATCGAGCAATACAAGGTCAAGTGTGGCGGCCCCAAGGCGCTGGCCAAAAGCTTGTCGGGGGGCAATTTGCAGAAATTCATCATGGGCCGCGAGATCGATGCGTCGCCGAAGGTCCTGCTCGTGTCTCAGCCGACCTGGGGCGTGGACGTGGGCGCGGCAGCGCAGATCCGGGGCGAGTTGCTCAAGCTGCGCGATGCCGGCTGCGCGGTGCTGGTCGTGAGCGAGGAGCTGGACGAGTTGTTCGAAATCAGTGACCGACTGATGGTCATGGCGCAGGGGCGGATTTCGCCCAGCATCCCGGCCGCGCAAGCCACGGTCACGCAGATCGGCATCTGGATGAGCGGGCTGTGGGACCACGATGCCAAGGCAGGGGGCTCGCATGTTCAAGCTTGAACCCCGCGCCGCGCCCTCTCGCCTGCTGTCAGTGGGATCACCTTTGCTCGCCCTGGCCATCACTGTGCTGGTGGGCATTGCGCTGTTCATCGCGCTGGGCAAGGACCCGCTGACAGGCCTGCAAATGTTCTTTGTGGAGCCCTTGCGCGGCGCCTATGCCTTGTCGGAGTTGAGCATCAAGGCGACGCCGCTGATCCTCATCGCGCTGGGCTTGTCGGTGTGTTTCCGGGCCAACCTGTGGAACATCGGCGCCGAGGGGCAGTTCATCATGGGCGCCATCTTTGCTGGTGGTGTGGCCATGCGCGCCACGCCAGAGACAGGGCACTGGATCATCGTGGCCATCTTGCTGGCCGGCGTGCTGGGCGGCATGTTCTGGGCCGCGCTGGTGGCCGTGCTGCGTGACCGCTTCAATGCCAGCGAGATCCTGGTCAGCCTGATGCTGGTCTATGTGGCCGAGATGGTGCTGAGCTACCTGGTCTACGGGCCGTGGAAAGACCCGGCAGGCTACAACTTCCCGCAGACCATCACCTTCCTGGAAGCGGCCCGTGTGCCCAAGCTCTTTGCCGGCTTTCGGATCAACATCGGCGTGTTCATCGCGCTGGCGGCAGTCGTGGGCTTCACCTTGTTCGTGTTCCGCACCTACGCGGGCTATCAGTTGCAGGTCGGCGGCCTGGCGCCAGCGGCGGCGCGGTATGGCGGCTTTTCCTCCCGCAAGGCCTTGTGGACGGCGCTGCTCCTGTCGGGCGGCATGGCCGGTCTGGCGGGTGGGCTGGATGCCGTCGGCCCGCAAGGCCAGCTCACGCCTTATGTGCCGCTGGGCTACGGCTTTGCAGCCATCATCGTGGCCTTTGTGGGGCGGCTGCATCCGGTGGGCATCGTGTTCTCGGCCGTGCTCATGAGCATGTTCTACATCGGTGGCGAGCTGGCGCAATCGCGTCTGGGGCTGCCCAAGGCGCTGACCGGCGTCTTCCAGGGCATGCTGCTGTTCACGCTGCTGGCCTGCGATACCTTCATTCATCAACGTTTGCGTTGGGTGGCCCGCACATGACAGGCATGACCGCTGATTCCCTGGCGTTGCTGATCGCCGCCACGCTCAACGCTGGCACGGTGGTGGCGCTGGCCTCGCTGGGGCTCTTGATCAATGAACGCTCAGGTGTGCTCAACCTGGGCGCCGAAGGCATGATGCTGGTGGCCGCGATCGCGGGCTTTGCGACGGGCGTGCACACGGGCAGCGACACCTTGGCTTTCATCGCTGGCGCGGCGGCGGGCGCTGGCATGGCGGCCATCTTCGGGGTGCTCGTGATCTGGCTTAACACCAACCAGTACGCCACGGGCCTGGCCTTGAGTTTGTTCGGCGCGGGGCTGAGTGCGTTCGCGGGTGTGAACTACACCCAGCAACGGCTGACCGAGCGGCCGCATTTCGACATCCCCGTGCTGGGCGATCTGCCCTTTATCGGGCCCGCCTTGTTCCGTCATCACCCCATGGTTTACCTGACCATCCTGATGGCCCTGGGCATGACCTGGATCTTGTTGCGCACGCGGGC
>CANBTZ010000083.1 GCA_947372495.1 Comamonadaceae bacterium
TGGCTGGCCAGCATTGACGACATCGGCTTCAAATGAGGCGTCAGAAACGTGTTTGATCAAATCGCTGGCCATGGCCTGTTCCTTTTAAAGAGTGAATATGCAGCTAAAGTTGGGGACTATTTTGACAGAATCCCAATGCCCCGTCTGTCGCGGAGGCTCTACCGATTGCACCATGTCCTCGCCAACTTCTTCTTCCTCGCCTGACTCTGTGAACCTGCTCGACGCCGATGTCGTGATTGTGGGGGGCGGTCCGGCCGGGCTGATGGCGGCTGACTTGCTGGCCCACGCCGGACGGTCGGTGCATCTTTTTGATGCCATGCCCTCGGTGGGACGCAAGTTTTTGCTGGCTGGCCGGGGCGGTCTGAACCTCACGCACTCCGAGCCTCGCCCGCAGTTTGACCAGCGCTATGCGCCGGCACAGGCGTGGGTGGGCCACTGGCTCAACGGCATGGACGGCGAGCAAGTGCGCGCTTGGGCGCAGGCGCTGGGCATTGACACCTTCATTGGCTCTTCAGGCCGGGTGTTCCCGACCGAGATGAAAGCCGCCCCATTGCTGCGCGCCTGGTTGCACCGCTTGCGTCACCCACAGAGCGGTGTGCCAGTTCAGTTCCACATGCGCCACCGTTGGCAAGGCTGGGAGGCGGGCTTACAGGTATTTGCCCGTGGCGAGGGCCAGGCACCACTCAAGGTCAAGGCCCAAGTGACCTTGCTGGCGCTGGGTGGCGCCAGCTGGCCGCGATTGGGTTCTGACGGCAGCTGGACTGCCTTGCTTTCGCCGAAAGGGGTGGACATTGCCGCCTTGCTGCCTGCCAATTGCGGCTTCGATGTGCTGGGCCGCGAGGGCGCAGGCTGGAGCGAACACTTTCAAAGCCGTTTTGCCGGGGAGCCGCTCAAGTCGGTGGCGATTCGGATGGACTCATCCAGTGCAGATGGGCTGGGTCAAGGTCGCAAAGGCGAGTTTGTGGTGACGCAAAACGGGGTCGAAGGCAGTCTGATTTATGCCGCATCGGCCAATTTGAGGGATGCATTGCAGCAGACGGGGGCGGCCCATTTTGAGCTGGACCTCTTGCCCGACAAGTCTTTTGAACAAGTCTTGGCCGAGGTCAAACGACCTCGAGGCAGCCGCAGCTGGTCGAGTCACCTCAAGGGGCGCTTGGGCTTGCAAGGCGTCAAGATGGGGCTGATTCACGAGTTGTGCCCTGCGGACATTTGGACGCAACCCCAAGCGCTGGCGCAGGCCATCAAAGGCCTGAAAGTACGGCTCAAGGCTGCGCGGCCCATGGCCGAAGCCATCAGCACCGCCGGTGGTGTGACCGAAGGGGCATTGACCCCTGAGCTCATGCTCAGGCAGCTGCCCGGGGTGTTTTGTGCGGGCGAGATGCTGGACTGGGAGGCACCCACCGGGGGTTACTTGCTGACCGCCTGCCTGGCCAGCGGGAAACGGGCTGCCGAAGGCATTTTGGGCTGGAAGTAACAAAATTTAACAATACCTGTATTCCTGTGGGGCTTGGGATGCGTTAGAGGGTGGTCAAAACACAATGCCCAAGAGGATGACATGACCCCAGTTGCTTCCACTGAATACCAAGTTGCCGTCGAAGAGGCTGCCAACGCTTTCATGAAAGTGATGGCGCTGCGAGGCTTCAATGTCAGGGATTACCCTCAAAATTTCGTGGCCCAAATGTCCCAACAGACCCGTTTCCACTTCGAGTCCAGCCGGGCAGGTGCCCATCCAGAAGCAGATGCGCTGGTGTCGCAGTTCATCCAGGCCGGTCAGTCGGTGCCCAAGCGCGCTGCGCAACCCAAGGCAAAAACCATTCAGTTCCCCATGCTGCGTCGCCGCATGGCCTGATGCGCTGGCAAATGCCCCCGGCCTGAGCCGGTATGCACTGCACAACCCGGCTTGGTCCGGGTTTTTGTCTTTTGGGGTGGTGTTGGCGCTGGAGTGTGGAGAGATGTCTCCGGCGCAAAAAAGAAGGTGACGAGCCTTGACCCCGGCACTGGCTCCACAGTTAGGGCTGCTTGGTTCCCCACCTGACCCGGTTGGCCGCTTCACCATGCGGGAAGGCCCGTCAGGGTCGATTGTAGGCCAGCACCGGGCTTTTTCTGTGGCGGGGCACACTTAATTTACGTTCTGGCACGTTCTGGCCGGATTGTCTTTCTTTCCTTATAAATGGCGGTCGCGGCCCGATAGAATGCCCCCATGTCTTACCTTGTCCTGGCCCGCAAGTACCGCCCGCGCTCTTTCACCGAAATGGTGGGGCAGGAGCACGTGGTTCAGGCGCTGTCGAACGCGTTGACCCAGCAGCGGTTGCACCATGCCTACCTGTTCACCGGCACGCGCGGGGTGGGCAAAACCACGGTCTCGCGGATTTTGGCCAAATCGCTCAACTGCCAGGGCGCAGACGGGCAAGGCGGCATCACGGCCGAGCCCTGTGGCGTGTGCCAAGCTTGCCGCGACATCGACGCTGGCCGTTTTGTCGATTACACCGAGCTCGACGCCGCCTCCAACCGCGGGGTGGACGAGGTGCAGAGCCTGCTGGAGCAAGCGGTCTACAAACCTGTGCAGGGGCGCTTCAAGGTCTTCATGATCGACGAGGTGCACATGCTCACCAACACCGCGTTCAACGCGATGTTGAAAACACTCGAAGAGCCCCCCGAATACCTCAAGTTCGTGCTGGCCACGACCGACCCGCAAAAGGTGCCCGTGACCGTGCTGTCACGCTGCTTGCAGTTCAACCTGCGCCCAATGGCACCCGAGACGGTTTTCGAACACCTGACCCGTGTGATGACCGCTGAAAGTCTGGCGGCAGAGCCGGGTGCTTTGCGTTTGTTGTCTCGCGCTGCACGCGGCTCGATGCGCGACGCCCTGAGCCTGACCGACCAAGCCATTGCATTTGGCAGTGGCCAGGTGCTGGAAGCGGGCGTGCGCCAAATGCTGGGCAGCGTGGACCGCAGCCATGTGCTCAACCTGATCCGTGCGCTGGCCGACGCCGATGGCGCCTCAGTGGTGTCGTTCGTCGATGCCTTGCGTTTGCATGGCGTGTCTGCAGCGGCCACGCTCGAAGACATGAGCACCGTGCTCCAGCGCATGGCCGTCATGCAGGCGGTCCCTGGCCTGACGCAGGATGCCGATGACCCCGATGCGCCGATTTTGGTTGAACTGGCCCAGCGCATGTCGGCAGAAGAAACCCAGTTGCTCTACAGCCTGTGCCTGCACGGCCGCACCGAGCTGGGTCTGGCCCCTGACGAATACGCAGCACTCACCATGGTGCTGCTGCGCTTGCTGGCCTTCAAACCCCACAGCGGTTCGGCTGAAAAAAAAAGTCCGCAGCTGACGCCTCGGGCTGAAACAGCCCGGCCAAGCCCGACCGTTAACCCGTCTGTCGCGGCACCAGCTGCTGCGCCGATGTCGGTGCAGCCAGTGGTTGCGCCTGCGCTTGTTGTGCCTTCTCGGCAGCCCGAACCTGTAGCCTCCGCTGCAGCCCCTTTGAATGTGCGTGCACCGCTTGCCGTGCAGCCGTCCACTTCGCCCATGCCGTCCGCCGCGCCGCTGGATGATGGCGAGCCGTCGGTCGAAGACATGCTGGCATCGCTGGGCGAGCCTCCGACGGACATCCCGCCGTGGGAAGACCTGGACGATGCGTCGGTGGTTTCAAGTGCTCCCCCTGCGGCGGCACCGGCCATTCGTTCTTTGCCTGTGCGCGAGGCCCCGGCGCCATCGGCCCGTGTGGACGCGCTCAAACGCCCCGAAGTGCCTTTGCAGCCCACCCCCGAAGGTGACTTCTGGGCCGAGGTGGTGCGCGATTTGATGGCCGCTGACGCCATCACCGCCCTGGTGCGTGAATTGGCACTGCAGTCGCAATTGCTCAGCCGCAGCGCTGACCAGTGGCTGCTGCGCATTGAGCGTGAATCGCTCAACATGCCCAGCACGCGCGAGCGATTGCAGGCGGCGTTGCAGGCCGCAGGCCATGCGGTGCGCCTGGCGGTCGAACTGGGGCCAGTGGTGGACAGCCCGGCCAAGCGCTTGGCGGTGGCAGCCGCGGCCAAAATGGTGGCGGCCGAGGAGCTCATTCAAAGCGATCCGCTGGTGCAAGCCATGGTGCGCGATTTCGGCGCGAGGATCGTGCCGGGCAGCATCCAGCCCCTCTGATTTTTTCATTCAAGACAGAAAGACAAACATGTTCAACAAAGGACAACTGGCCGGCCTGATGAAACAGGCGCAAGCCATGCAGGACAACCTGAAAAAAGCCCAGGATGAACTGGCCTTCATCGAAGTGGAAGGGCAGTCGGGTTCGGGCCTCGTCAAAGTGCTGATGACCTGCAAACACGAGGTGCGCCGCGTGACCATCGACCCCAGCTTGCTGGCCGACGACAAGGACATGCTGGAAGACCTGGTGGCTGCGGCCTTCAATGCGGCCGTGCGTCAGGCTGAAGAAGTGTCTCAGCAAAAAATGGGCAAGCTCACCGCCGGTCTGCCGCCCGGCATGAAGCTGCCTTTCTGAGGCGGCCGAGCCATGGCCGATACCCACGCGCTGGCGACTTTGGTGCAGGCCCTCAAGGGCTTGCCCGGGGTGGGCGTGAAGTCGGCTTCGCGCATGGCGTTTCATTTGCTGCAGCACGACCGGGCCACAGCCACAAAACTGGCGCAGGCTTTGACCCATGCGGTGGCTCAAGTGCGCCACTGCGAGCGTTGCCACACCTTCACCGAAGCCGACATTTGCGACACCTGCGCCGATGCCCTGCGCGATCACAGCCAGTTGTGCGTGGTCGAAACTCCGGCAGACCAGTCGGCTGTGGAGCGTACGGGCACTTACCGGGGCTTGTATTTTGTGCTGATGGGCAAGCTCAGCCCCCTGGATGGCATTGGCCCGCACGACATCGGTCTGGCCAAGCTGCGCCAGCGCGCCTCGGAAGAGGGCTTGCGTGAGGTCATTCTGGCCACCAACTTCACTGCCGAAGGTGAAGCTACAGCGCACGTCATTGCCGAAATGCTCAAGTCGCTCGGCCTGCGGGTCACCCGTCTGGCGCGTGGCGTGCCTGCGGGCAGTGAGCTGGAATACGTCGATCTGGGCACCATCGCCCATGCGCTGGTGGACCGCCGCTGAGCGGGTTGGCGGCTACTCGCAATCCATTACGTGAAAACCCGCTCGGGATGAGTCCCGATGCGCGAAGGCCGACACGGCCCTAAGCTCCTTGGCATTGAACACATCGCAGAGGGAGCGCGAAAAATGGATGCCGGACGTCGACAACTGCTGTCCTTGGCTGCTGCTGCAAGCGCTGCGCAGCTGTCAAGGCCAGCCAGTGCCACGTTGAACGGCAAACTGCCTCGGGTCAGCATCGCGCTGGCCGCCAGACACACGCTCTACCACTTGCCTTTGACGCTGGCCGATCAGTTGGGTTTCTTTCGCCAAGCGGGCGTGCAAGTGGACTTCATGGCCCACGATGCAGGAGCGCACGCCATGGCCAGCTTGGTGTCCGGCCAAGCCGATGTGGTTGCGGGGGCTTTTGAGCATCTGTTCCACGCCAGTCCATCCGGCCACAAGCACCAGGCGTTTGTGCTCATGGGGCGCAGCCCCCAAGTCAGCATGGGCATTTCTTATCGCTTGTCGCGGGTCAAGTCGCTGGCCGAGCTCAAGGGTGCCAAAGTGGGGGTCACATCCGTCGGGTCTTCGACGCACACCATGGCCAGCCAATGGTTGATGCTGCACGGGGTCTTGCCCGAAGATGTGAGCTTCGTCGAGGTGGGGTCTTCGGTCGGTGTATGGGACGCTTTGCGCAGCGGTGGCATCGATGCCTTGTGCAATCCCGACCCCATCATGCATTGGCTGGAGATGCGCAACGAAGTGCTGCTGGTGGGTGAGGCGCGCAGCTTGCAAGGCGCCCAGCAGGTCATGGGTGGGGCTGTGCCCGGAGCCAGCTTGATCGCCCGAGAAGAATTTTTGCAACGCCAGCCTGAGGTGGCCCAAGCTTTGTCAGATGGCGTGGTGCATGCACTCAAGTGGTTGCAAACGGCGGGCCCGACCGACCTGTTTCGCACTGTCCCACCGGCATACTGGATGAACGACCGTGCCGCGTATTTGGGCGCATTCGACAAGCTGCGCGAGTCTTACGCACTCGACGGTTTGATTCAGGAAGACACGGTGCTCAACCTCTGGCGGGCACAGGCCCGTTTGACCGGTCGCCTGCAGACCAGCCGGGCCTTGCTGGCACGCACTTACACCAACGCTTTTGCCATGAAATCCAAGAGCAGATTCAAAGCCTGAGTTTGACTGGCAAGGCAGGGCGCTCAGCGCTTTTTCTTGTGCCTGGACACAGGCGGCGCTTTGTGGCCGCGCGAAGGCGCTGAAGGTGCGGTTCTTGGCACCCTGTTGGCGGCTTCACTGGGGACGTACACCATCAGGCTTTGCCCCGCCTTGAGGCTGGCCACGATGTGCAGTTTGTTCCAGCTCGCCATGTTGGCGGCGGTCACGCCGTGGCGTGCGGCCAGACTGGCCAAGCTGTCCCCTTTGCGTGCCGTGACCAAGATGCGTTTGAGAACCAGCTCGGGTGCCAAAGCCAGTTGCGCATGATCGGCCATGTGCTCCGTGACATCGTTGTCCAGAACGCCTTTGCGGTGCACCAGCAAGGTCGAGCCGGCCTTGACCATCATGCGCGGTGGGATGTTGTTGGCCGAGCGCAGTTGTTCAATCGGCATGGCGACTTCTTGCGCGGCTTCTTCAGGCTTCATGGTGCGCGGTGCCACCCAGGCGGTCCAAGTGGCCAGCCGCTGGCCGGTGTGGTCTTGCAGATTGCGCTCGAACACCTTGGCATTGTCCCAAGGCAGCAAAATTTGCGGCGTGCCAGAGGCGAGGATCACCGGGCGGTTCATCGACGGGTTCAAGGCCTTGAAGTCGTCCAGGCTGATTTCGCCCAGGCGTGCGGCCAATGCAACGTCAATGTCCCGCTCGATGGGGACGCTCTTGAAGTACGGGTGGTTGCGAATCAGCGGCAAGGACACCTTGTAGGACTCGGGCAAGGCGATGATGTTTTTGACCGCTTGCAGCTTGGGGACGTAATAGCGTGTTTCGTTGGGCATGTTGAGCTCGCTGTAGGTCAGCGGTTTGCCCAGCGCCTTGTTGCGGGCCAGCGCACGGCCCACGCTGCCTTCGCCCCAGTTGTAAGCCGCCAGCGCCAAGTGCCAGTCGCCAAACATGCCGTAGAGTTTTTGCAGGTAGTCCAGCGCAGCGCGGGTGGATTCGCGCACATCGCGGCGGTCATCGCGAAACAGGTTTTGCTTGAGATCGAAAGACTTGCCTGTGGCGGGCATGAATTGCCACATGCCTGCGGCTTTGGCCGAGGAGACGGCTTCGGGGTTGAAGGCCGATTCGATGAAGGGCAACAAGGCCAGCTCGGTGGGCATGTTCCTGCGTTCGAGCTCTTCGACGATGTGAAAGAGGTAGCGACGCGAACGCTCGGTCATGCGCAAGATGTAGTCGGGTCTTGATGCGTACCATTGCTCACGGTCTCGCACCAAAGGGCCCTCCAAGTCGGGCATGGCAAAGCCGCGGCGGATGCGGTCCCAGATGTCGGTGGGGGGCTGCAGGCCCATGGTTGCATTGGGTTTGAGCGAACCCGCTTGGACTGGCGGGCCACTTGCGGCATCGACTGCTGCGGCCTCGGTGGGTGGGTTTTGTGCCGCCGCACTGCTGATGGGCAGGGGCGCTGATGTGGACGTCACCTGGGTGCTGGCGCAGCCGGTCAGCCAGAGACTCCAAGCCACCACCAGGCAGGCGCCAGACCAACGCGGCAGGTTCTGCCAACCAAGTGAAACTGTCATTGAAATTCGTTTTTCCATTGTCGCAGGGCAGCAAACGCGGACACATCGTCCCTTGCCTCTGGCCAGTGTTGTTGGATGCTCTGGCGAACCGCGGCTGCTCGGGTGCGCAAAAACGGATTGATCGCCCGTTCAGTGGACAGGGCCACGGGCAAAGTGGGCAGCGATTGGCTGCGACGCTGCTGGCATTGTCCTGCATAAGTCTGCAGCTCGGCGTTGTGGGGGTCAACGGCCAAGGCGAACTTCAAATTCGAGAGCGTGTATTCGTGGGCGCAGCAAACCCGGGTGTCCGCTGGCAGGGCCGACAGCTGGTCCAGTGACGCCAGCATTTGTGCAGGAGTGCCTTCAAAGAGGCGACCGCAACCGGCCGAAAACAAGGTGTCGCCACAAAAAAGCAGTGGCGCTTGTCCGGGCACTGGCGCAAAGAAAGCCACGTGGCCCAGCGTGTGACCAGGCACATCGATGACCTGAAAGCTCAGCCCACCCCATGCCACGGTGTGCCCTTGGGCCACTGGGGAGTGCTCGACCGGGAGTTTTTCCAGGGCCGGGCCAATCACACGGGCACCCGTGGCCTGCACCAGTTCAGACAGGCCGCCTGTGTGGTCCGCATGGTGGTGGGTCACTAGAATCGTGTCCAGTTGCACGCCGGGGTGGCTCGCCAGCCAGTTCAAGACGGCCGAGCCCTCGCCGGGGTCGACGACCAGCAGGCGTTGCTGGTCTTTCAACATCCAGATGTAGTTGTCAGAGAATGCGGGCAGTGGAATCAATTGCATGTCGTCGGTGATTATAGAAACCCCCTCTCTTGAAAGCGCGTGGCTCGCAGGCTTGGGGCCTGCGGCTGCGCGGATTTTGCGCGAGTGGGAGCAGTCGCGTGCCGATGCGCTCCTGGCCGACGTGTTTGGCTACCATGCGCTGCAGGTCGGTGGCCCCGCGCTGAACAGCCTCAGAGCCAACCGCATGCCGCACCGCTGGACAGCCAAAACAGAATTTGAAGCCGATGGGCTGTCGATCGCCCTGGCGGGCTGCACCCATGAAGGCGTGTGGATGGACAGCCGAGCCTGGCCTTGGCCAGCCGAATCATTGGATCTGGTGGTCATGCCCCACACTTTGGAGCAGTCGGCAGACCCGCATGCCTGTCTGCGAGAGGTCGAGCGGGTTTTGATCCCGGAGGGGCAGTTGTTCATCACAGGCATCAACCCCTGGAGCTTGTGGGGCTGGCGCCAACGACGATTCGTGCGCCAGCGGCGCGCGGCCAACCCGCAGTGCCATGAGGGTCAGCTGCTCAGCTGCAGCCGCTTGAAAGACTGGCTGGGACTGCTGGGTTTTGAGGTGCAGGTCATTGAATTCGGGGGGCGAGCACCTGCGGTGCACTCCGAGCGCTGGCGCAAACGTTGGGCTTGGCTGGATCGGCTCGGGCAGCGCTGGTGGCCGATGCGGGGCGGCGCTTACTTGGTTGTGGCCACCAAGCGCGTGCCTGGCGGGCGCTTGTTGACCAGCCGCTCTTGGCGCAAGGTACGATCAGCCGCTTCGTCGACAGTGCCCGTGGCACGCACCGATGTCAGTGCCGGCCACCCAGGGCCTTGAGAAACTTGGATCCCATGACTTTGAATTCAGTACAAATCCACACCGATGGTGCCTGCAAGGGCAACCCCGGCCCAGGCGGCTGGGGCGTTCGCATGCAATCGGGCGAGCATGTGCGCGAGCTGTTTGGGGGCGAGGCCAACACCACCAACAACCGGATGGAGCTCACGGCCGTCATTGAAGCGCTCAAGGCGCTCAAGCGCCCCTGCCAAGTGGCGCTTTACCTGGACAGCCAGTACGTGCGCAAGGGCATCCTCGAATGGATCCATGGCTGGAAAGCCAAAGGCTGGCGCACTGCTGACAAGAAACCCGTCAAAAACGTGGAGCTGTGGCAGACGCTCGACCATTTGGTGTCAACTTCGGGACATCGCATCGAGTGGCACTGGGTCAAAGGCCATGCGGGTGACCCCGGCAACGAGCGTGCCGATGCGCTGGCCAACCAAGGCGTGGACAAGGTTTTGGGGCGCTGATGGCCGTTTTTGTAAAGCCTTCGTAAAGCCGCGGATGACTGTTGCGAAACTGCCTGATCCGAATTTAGGAAAACCTACAGCACTGTTACATTCCGAAGCTGTTTGCGTTTTTATTTGAGATTGTTCGAATGGCCTACAAAAAGAAATATGCGGTGATGGCTCTGGCAGGTATCTGCTTGGCCTCGGGTGCTGCCTGGTGGTATCAGAACAAATCGTCATCGGCGACGGCGCCTGCCGCAGCCGGGGCTGGCCCAGCGGGCGGACCACGAGTTCCTGCAGTGGAAGTCGCCAAGGTCGATGAAGTCACCTTGATCGATGAAACCCAATCGGTGGGCAGTTTGCGTTCTCGCCAGAGCGTGATGCTGCGCCCCGAAGTTGCAGGGCGCGTCAAACAGATCTTCATCAATGACG
>CANBTZ010000084.1 GCA_947372495.1 Comamonadaceae bacterium
GTCAATTTCGACACGCTCGGTCTTGCGCTGCGCAATGTGGGCATAAGCGTCTGAAGGCTTCATGGCGGGCTCCAGATCCGACAAATACATCTCGGTCGTCAAGCGGGCAATGTCGTAGCGGGCATACATCTCGTGCACATGCTGGCACAGGTCGCGCAGGCCCATGCGTTCGTAGCGCGGGTGCTTCTTGCAGAAGTCCGGCATCATGCGCCACAGAGGCTGGTTCTTGGCGTAATCGTCCTTGAACTGCTGCAGCGCCGTCAGCAACGTGTTCCAGCGGCCCTTGGTGATGCCTATGGTGAACATGATGAAGAAGCTGTACAGGCCCGTCTTCTCAACCACCACACCGTGCTCGGTCAAGAACTTGCTGACAATCGATGCCGGAATGCCGGTCTTGTCGAACTTGCCGTCCAGGTCCAGGCCCGGCGTGACGATGGTCGACTTGATCGGGTCGAGCATGTTGAAGCCATCGGCCAACTGCTGACCAAAGCCATGCCACTTGCTGGCCTTCTTGCGCGGGTCGTTGCGTAAGATCCAGTCGTCGGCGCGGCCAATGCCCTCTTCGCCAAATTTTTCAGGGCCCCAGACCTTGAACCACCAGTCCTTGCCGTACTCGGCATCCACCTTGCGCATGGCTCGGCGAAAGTCGAGCGCCTCGGCAATGCTCTCTTCGACCAACGCGGTTCCACCGGGTGGCTCCATCATGGCCGCAGCCACATCGCAGCTGGCAATGATGCTGTACTGCGGGCTGGTCGAGGTGTGCATCAGATACGCCTCGTTGAACAGCGGGCGATCCAACTTGGTGTTTTGCGCGTCCTGCACCAGTACATGGCTGGCCTGGCTGATGCCCGCCAGCAACTTGTGAATGGATTGGGTGGCATAGACCATCGACTCTTTGGGTCGTGCACGCTTTTTGCCCATGGCATGGTAGGGGCCATAAAAAGGATGGAAGGCCGCGTGCGGCAACCAAGCCTCGTCAAAGTGCAGGTTCTCGACATAACCGTCGAGCATGCCTTTGATGGTCTCTGTGTTGTACAAGACGCCGTCGTAGGTGGACTGCGTCAACGTCATGACGCGCGGCTTGACCTTCTTGGCGTCCACCCCCTTGAGCAAAGGGTTCTTCTTGATCTTGGCCTGAATGGCGGCTGGTTCAAACTCGCTCTTGGGGATCGGGCCAATGATGCCGTAATGGTTGCGCGTGGGCTTCAAAAACACTGGAATCGCACCGGTCATGATGATCGCGTGCAAGATAGATTTGTGGCAATTGCGGTCCACCACCACCACATCGCCGGGGGCAACCGCGTGGTGCCAGACGATCTTGTTGGAGGTGCTGGTGCCGTTGGTCACAAAGAAGCAGTGGTCGGCATTGAAAATGCGCGCGGCGTTGCGCTCGCTTTCGCCAATCGCACCGTTGTGGTCCAGCAGTTGACCGAGTTCTTCGACGGCGTTGCACACGTCGGCGCGCAGCATGTTCTCGCCATAAAACTGGTGGTACATCTGGCCCACGGGGCTTTTCAGAAAAGCCACGCCGCCCGAGTGACCGGGGCAATGCCAAGAGTATGAGCCGTCTTCGGCGTAATCGAGCAGCGCCTTGAAGAATGGGGGTTGCAGGCCTTCAAGGTAGCTTTTGGCCTCGCGGATGATGTGACGCGCCATGAACTCGGGCGTGTCTTCGTACATGTGGATAAAACCATGCAGCTCGCGCAAGATGTCATTGGGCAAATGCTGACTGGTCTTGGTCTCGCCGTAGATGTAAATCGGCACATCGGCGTTCTTGCGGCGCACTTCGTCAATGAAGGCCCGCAAGTTGATGACGGCGGGGTCCAGGTCAGGGCCGGGTGTGAACTCTTCGTCGTCGATCGACAAGATGAATGCACTGGCTCGGCTTTGCTGTTGGGCAAATTGAGACAGGTCACCATAGCTGGTCACCCCCAGAACTTCAAAGCCTTCGCTGACGATGGCATCGGCCAGCGCACGGATGCCCAAACCCGATGTGTTTTCGGAGCGGTAGTCTTCGTCAATGATGACGATGGGAAAACGAAATTTCATGCTGAGCAGACCGGACAGGCCCCGAAAATGGACAAACAGGCGCGAAGTTTAAGCTACAATCTAAGGCTTCGGAGCGGTGGATGAGTGGTTTAAGTCGCACGCCTGGAAAGCGTGTGTGGGTTAATAGCCCACCGCGGGTTCGAATCCCGCCTGCTCCGCCAGAACAAAGCCCCAAGCCCATTGGCTTGGGGCTTTTTTTCGTCTGTTGCATGTCCACGACAACGCTGTTGAACCTTGCGCACGACAATTGCAAGGTCAAAAAATTCAATACAAAACAACTACACGCCCACAGGCATGAAATCTGATAGCTTGTTCCGAATTCCAGGTTATGCGCGCCTGTGGGGCTCGATCCTGCTGAGCAATCTGGGCGCTCAGCTCACCATGATCGTGCTGCCATTGACGGCTGTGGTGTTGCTGCATGCCAGCCCCACGCAAATGGGTTTGCTCGGGGCCATGGAGTTGCTGCCCTTTGTGGTGCTTTCTTTGCCCGCAGGGGTCTACCTGGACCGCATACGCAAACTGCCGGTCTACATCGCGGGTGAATTGCTGATGGCCGCCATGCTGGTGTCTGTGCCGATCGCCTGGAAGTTGGATCTGCTGAGCATGGGCTGGCTGTATGTGGTGGGCATTGGCGCAGGTGTGGTTTACACCGTGGCAGGCTCGGCATCGCAAATCGTGCTGACCCAATTGGTGGGCCGCGATCAATTGGTCAAGGCCCACGCGCAAAACGCCATCGCATGTTCAACCGCAGAGGTCATTGGCCCTGGCATCGCGGGTCTATTGATCAAGCTTTTAGGGGGGCCACTGACCTTGTTGGCCGATTGCATTTTGGTGCTTTGCTCCGCCCTCATGCTCAAGGGCCTGCGCATTCAGGAAAAGCTAACACCCTCTCAGCACACCCATTTCTGGGGCCAACTCCAAGCGGGCCTGGCCTTTGTGCGCAGCCAGCCCGTGCTGATTCACAGCGCGCTGGTGGTCGGAGCTTGGCAGTTCTTCGCGCAGATGGCCATGTCGATCCAAGTGATCTACGCCATACGCGAGCTGGGCATGAGCGAAGAGCACTTGTCGATGAGTTATGTGGCTTTGGGTGTGGGCTCCATTGCCGTGGGCTTGACGGGACCACGGCTGGGCAAGGCCATTGGCCCAGGCCCCGCCTTGCTGCTGGGCGTTGGCCTGACAGGCTTGGGCTGGCTTCAGTTGGCGCTGTTCAAAGACCAGATTCCGGCCGTCGTCGGCTTTGCCTTGATGCTGATGGGTTTTGCTGCAGGCGCCACATTGCTGTTCATCAATTTTCTGGCGATCAGGCAATCGGTAACGCCCTCGCCCATGCTGGGCCGCATGACCACCACCATGCGTTGGCTGATCTTGTTGCCCGCTGGGCCAGGTGCTTTGCTCGGTGGGTGGCTGGGCGAACACACAGCGATGTCAACGCCACTCTGGTTGGCAGGACTGGGCGCCATGCTCACGGCTTTCGTGGGCATGGGCTTGACCCGTTTGCGGCACTTGAGCGTGCTGCCGCAATCGGCAGATCACTGAAGCCCCCCGACCCAATTTGGGCCAAGCTCAAGCCAGAGCAGCAGCGCGTTCGGGTGTCCAGCCTTTGGGGATCGCACCCAACAATTCTTGGGTATAGGGGTGTTGCGGATTGGCGTAAATGTCTGCGGCTGCGCCCCGCTCCACAATTTCGCCTTGCTTCATGACGATCATCTGATCGGACATGAAACGCACCACGTCCAAGTCGTGCGAAATGAACAGGTAGGCCAAAGAAAACTCTTTTTGCAGGTCCTTGAGCAAGTTCAGGATGGTGGCCTGCACACTCACGTCCAGTGCGCTGACCGATTCATCGCACACCACAATCTCGGGCTGCAGAATCAGACTGCGGGCAATCGAGATGCGTTGCCGTTGTCCACCCGAAAACTCGTGCGGGTATTTGTGAAGGGCATTGGCCCCCAGGCCCACGCGTTCCAGCCACTCCAGCACCAAGGCTTGTCTGCCCGCGTCATCACCGCCCAGGCCGTGAATCTTCAATGGCTCGTCCAAAATCCGCCCGACCGTGAACCGTGGATTCAAACTCGCATAGGGGTTCTGGAAAATGATCTGGACTTTCTTGCGCATGGCACGGATTTGCGCTGCACTTTGCCCCGTCAAAGTGTGACCTTTCAGGGTGACCTCACCGCGGGTGACTTGCAGCAACTGCGCGAGCATGAGGCCCAATGTGGATTTGCCGGAACCAGACTCCCCCACCACACCCAAGGTCTCGCCCCGGCGCAATGAAAAACTCGCGTCTTGTACCGCATGCACCGTCTTGCGCGACAACAAGCCCGTCTTGATCACATAGTCTTTAGCCAGCTTGTCCACCGTCAACAGCACTTCGCCGCCCGTCACTGCCGGGGCCTTGGGCGTGAGCGTGCGACCCGCAGGGTTCAAGAAATCGTCAATGACAGGCAATCTGTCGTATTCCTGATTCAGGCGTGGGCGGCAAGCCAAAAGTGCTTGCGTGTAAGCATCCTTGGGGTGATCGAAGATGTCAGACACCGCGCCTGCTTCGCGGACCTCACCGTGGCGCATGACCACCACTTCGTGGGCCAGCTCGGCCACCAAGCCCAGATCGTGGCTGATGAACAGCATGCTCATCTTGTGTTTGTCTTGCAAACGCACCAGCAACTCGATGATCTGGCGCTGCACCGTCACATCGAGCGCCGTGGTGGGCTCATCGGCAATCAGCAAGCGAGGCTGGCAAGCGATGGCAATCGCAATCATCACGCGCTGCTGCTGACCACCCGACAACTCGTGCGGATAGGCATTGATGCGGTTGGCTGGATCGGGAATGCCGACTTCGTCGAGCACCGCCTTGGTCTGCTCCCAAGCTTGCTTGGGGCTCAAGCCCAAATGCAGCATCAACACTTCTGCAATTTGATGGCCGATGGTCTTGACCGGATTGAGTGAGCTCATCGGATCTTGAAAGACCGTCGTGATGTCCTTGCCGCGCAGTTTGCGCAACTCGGTATCCGACAGTTGGAGCAGGTCGACACCCCCACTGATGATCTGGCTGGACGGATCGATCATGGCGTTGTCTGGCAGCAATCGCGAAATGCTCAAGGCACTGACGCTCTTGCCACTGCCCGATTCGCCAACCAGGGCCAGCGTGCGCTGCTCAGGCACATCAAAACTGACACCATGCAGAGCATGCTGAACGCCAGCGCGCCCCATGTCGAAAGAGACTTTGAGATTTTTGACTTGAAGTGTTGCGGTCATGTTCAATGCCCTCAGCGAATCTTGGGGTCCAGCGCATCGCGCAGGGCATCGGTGAACAAGGCAAATGCCGTCACAAAGATGGCCATCATGCTCGTCGCCGCCAGAAACTGCCACCAGATGCCCAAGATCAGTTCGGTCTGAGACTCTGACAGCATCGTGCCCCAGCTGACCATGTCAATCGACACTCCCAAGCCCAGGAAAGACAGAATCACCTCAGCTTTGATGAAGCCCACCACATGCAAACTCAGCTGAACCAGAATCACATGGCTGATGTTGGGCAAGATGTGCACGAACAAGCGCGAGAAATGGCTGGCGCCAATCGCTTCGGCAGCGCGCACATAGTCGCGTGAGCGGTGCTTGATGTACTCGGCACGCACCAGACGGTAAATGCCCGTCCAGCCCACCAAACTCAAAATCACCACCACGTTCATGATGCCGTTGGAAAACACCTTGGCCAGCGGCCCGGACTTGAACACCGCTGCCAGCGCAAAAATCAGAAGCACATAGGGAATGGCGTTGAACACGTTGTAAATCCACTCCAATGTGTCATCCACCGCGCCACCAAAATAGCCACCAACGGCCCCCAGCACGGTGCCAATCAGTGTGGCCATCAGGGCCGCAGTCAACCCCACCAGGATTGAAATCTGCGCGCCCTTGATCGCTTTTTTCATCACGTCCCGACCAATGCGGTCTCCGCCCCAGGGCAAGGTGTCTTGTTTGACTTGGTTGGGAATGGTCACACCCGCAGTCTTTTGCTGCCACTTGTCGTAGTAGGGTGCCAGCGGATCGATGTCTGAAATATCCAGTTGCCTGACAGGCGCTTGTGCTTCCTGCTCAGCCTTGACGTCGGCTTTGGCACCCACCACATGCGGAGGTGCAAAAGGCTTGCCAATTTCTTCTTGCCAGTCACTGCCCACCCAACCGAACTGGGCAGACAGCACCAGAATGAAAAACAAAACCACCACGAACAAGGCGGCCATGCCGGTCTTGTCGCTGCGAAAACGCTCCACCACTTGGGCCCAGAGCGAATTGGAGTGACGATTGGAAACCATGACGGCGCTCATTTGAGTTTCACGCGGGGGTCAACCCACTGGTAAAGGACATCGGTCAGCAAGTTGATGACCATGGTGAGCGCCGCCAAGTAAATGGTGGCTGCCTGAATGACCGGGTAGTCACTGCGGTTGACCGCGGTGTAGACCTCACGCCCCAAACCGGGGATGGAGAAAAACACTTCGATGAGGAATGAGCCAATGAAGATGCTGGGCAATTGCGTCCCCACATTGGTCAGGATCGGAATCAAAGCATTGGGCAGCACATGCTTGAACAGCACGGCCTCTTCTGACAGCCCTTTGGACCGTGCAGTACGCACATAGTCTTGGTTGATTTCATCCAAAAAGAAGCTGCGGTACAGCCGCGTGTGGGGTCCAAGGCTCACAATGACCGCCAGCAGAACGGGCAAGGGCGTGAACACGCTCAGGTTGGTCCACACGCTGTTGCTCCAACCCTGCACCGGGAACCAGCCCAACACAAAAGCAAACAGGTACTGGCCAAAAATGACGTAGACCAGAAAGCTGATGGACATGGCCATCGTGCAAATGACCATGACCACCTTGTCGGTCAAGCTGCCGCGCACATAGGCCACCGCAATACCCGCCAAAGTGCCCAACAGCACTTCGATCACCAGGATGGGCGTCATCACCGTCAAGGTAGCGGGCAGCCGCGTCTGGAATATTTTGGCGACCGACTCGTTGGTCGCCCAACTGTTGCCCCAATCGAATGTGCCGACTTTGACCATGAATTGCCACATCTGTTGCCACAGCGGCAAGTCCAGGCCCAGCTGCTTGCGGATGGAGTCGATCTGTTCTTGCGAGGCATTCATGCCTGCCAATATTTCAGAAGGATCACCCCCAAAGTAATGGAAAAGAAGGAATACCAGCAGCATGACACCCAACAAAGTAGGAATCATCTGCAAGATGCGTCTGACTAAAAAATTCAGCATGGTCGGGAAAGTGCTCGATTGACCGAATCAAATCGGTAAGGCACTATTATTGGCGCTAAATTTGTTCATCTTTCTAAGTGTTTGCCTTGATGTTCTATCGCCTCATTCCTGCTGTCTTGACCCTCTTGTGTGGCTTCTCCTGTCTTTCGGCAACGGCCCAAACGAGCAAATCCACTGAGAAAGTTTTCCGTTATGCCTTCACGGCAGCGGAGACAGGTTTTGACCCAGCACAACTCTCGGACTTGTACTCGAGGATCCTGACCGCGAACATGTTTGACGCGCTCTACACCTATGACTACCTGGCCAGGCCCCTGGTCATTCGGCCCAATGTGGCAGCAGGCATGCCCGAGGTGTCAGCCGACTTCAAGACTTACACGATCAAACTCAAGTCGGGCATTTATTTTTCGGACGACCCCGCTTTCAAAGGCAAGAAACGTGAACTGCTGGCCAGTGACGTGGTCTACACCTACAAGCGCATCTTTGACCCCAAGAACAAGAGCCCCAGTGTGAGTGGATTGCGCGAGGAAAAGATCCTCGGCATGGAAGAGTTGCGTGAACAGGCCACCAAGTCGGGCAAATTCGATTACGACCGTGAGATTGAAGGTTTGCGCGCACTGGATAAATACACGGTCCAGTTCAAGCTCGGCGAAGTCCGCCCTCGTTTCCTGGAAGCCCTGACAGACCCCGGCATCTTTGGCATCGTGGCCCGCGAAGTGGTTGAAGCCTACGGTGACCGAATCATGGAGCACCCCGTTGGCACAGGTCCATTCCAGCTCAGCGAATGGCGCAGGTCGTCCAAGATCACTTTTGTACGCAACCCCAATTACCGTGAAGAATATTTCGACGCGACACCGTCTGCCGACTCCCCTTTGGCCCAACAAGTGGCCTCACAGATGAAGGGACGCAAGCTGCCCCAGATAGACAAGGTCGAAGTCTCAATCATTGAAGAGCCACAACCACGATGGCTGGCTTTTTTAGGCAACGAGCAGGACATGATGGAGCGCCTTCCGGCTGCTTATGTGAACGTGGCCATCCCTCAAAACAAGCTGGCACCCAACCTGCAAAAGCGTGGCATCCAGATGCAACGCAGCTTTTTGGGCGATGTGACTTTCAGTTATTTCGGCATGGAAAACCCCATTGTGGGTGGCTACACGCCTGAAAAAATTGCCCTGCGTCGGGCCATCTCTTTAGGCCAAAACTCAGCCGAAGAAGTGCGATTGCCACGCCGCGGCCAAGCTGTGGTCGCCCAAGGGCCCATCATGCCTTTGTCCGCAGCTTATGACCCGAACATGCGTTCGGAAATGGGCGTCTTTGACCGCGCCAAAGCCATGGCGTTGCTCGACACTTTTGGTTATATCGACAAGGACGGTGACGGTTGGCGCGACCTGCCCGATGGCAAACCGTTGACCCTAGAGTACTCGACCACAACATCCGCCGACTACCGCGAACTGAACGAAATTTGGAAGAAAAACATGGATGCCATCGGCATCCGAGTGGAATTCAAATACGGCCAATGGCCAGAGTTGCTCAAGGCTTCACGCAACGGCAAACTGATGATGTGGGGCTTGGGCTTGAGCGGTGGCTCACCCGATGGCGCAGGTGTTCTGGCACTGGGCTACAGCGAATCCAAAGGCCAGCAAAACCATGCGCGCTTCAGTCTGCCTGAGTACGATGACATTTACCGCCAAATCAACCGCTTGCCCGACGGGCCTGAGCGCAAAGAACTGGTCGACAAAGCCATCAAAATTTTGGTGGCTTACATGCCCTACAAATTTGTGACTCACCGCATCGTGACCGATTTGACTCACCCAGCAGTCCAAGGCTATGTGCGCAATCCGATTGCGCGTGACTTCTGGAAATACATCGACATCGACACTCAAAAATCACCCAAACCCTGATGCACACCTTTCAACAAACTTTACGGGCCGCCTCGCTCTGCGGTCTGCTGGCCTTGTCGGCTATTGCTTCTTTAGCGGCCACGGTCCCTGCCGGGGTTCAGCTGCACGCCGAGCAAAGCCTGGTGCGCAACAACGGCTCGGAGCCCGAAACGCTCGACCCGTCCCTGATCGAATCGGTCGGTGCAGCCAACCTCATCCGTGACCTGTTTGAAGGCCTCACGGCCAGCAATGCCCAGGGCAAGATCGTGCCCGGCGTGGCCGAAAAATGGCGTCAGGTGGACCCGCTCACCTGGACGTTTCAACTCAGGCCCCAAGCCAAGTGGCAAAACGGCGACCCTGTGACTGCACAGGACTTCGTCTATTCGTTCAGGCGACTGGTGGACCCCAAGACAGGCTCCAAATACGCGCGAACATTTGGAGATTTTTTTCTCAACGGCAAGGAAGTCTCGACGGGTCAAAAACAACCCCAAGAGCTGGGCGTGCGCGCCATCGACAAATCCACGTTGGAAATCAAAACCTCCAACCCGGTGAAGTTTTTGCCTGAACTGGTGAGCAATCCCAACCTGAGCCCCTTGCACGCCAAGTCGATCGAGAAGCTGGGCCGTGAGTGGACCAAACCTGGTAACCTGATGGGCAATGGCGCTTACACGCTCAAGAGCTGGCAAGTCAACAGCAAAATCGTGCTGGAGAAAAGCCCCAGTTATTGGGATGCCGCTCAAGTGGTGATCAACCGCGTGACCTACCTGCCTGTAGAAGACGGCCATGTGGACATCAAGCTGTTTGAGTCCGGACAGAACGATTGGGTCTACATGTTGCCGCCCGGCACCTACGAGTCGTATTTGAAAAAATACCCCAAGGACACCCGCAACACACCATTGCTGGCCTTGCGCTATTACGACTTTCAAACGCAATCTCCGTTCTTCAAGGACGTGCGCGTGCGCCAGGCCCTGTCGATGGTGCTGGACCGCGA
>CANBTZ010000085.1 GCA_947372495.1 Comamonadaceae bacterium
AAGTGGGTTCGCGCCCACGGCCACGCCGCAGGGGTTGGCATGTTTGACGATGACACAGGCTGAAGTGTCAAAGCTCTTTACACATTCCCATGCCGCGTCTGCGTCGGCGATGTTGTTGTAGGACAGTTCCTTGCCTTGCAGTTGCACGCCAGTAGCAAGCGATCCTGCGGCGGGAGCGAGGTCGCGGTACCAAGCCGCTTGTTGGTGGCTGTTTTCGCCGTAGCGCAGGTCTTGCACCTTCACGTATTGCTCGTTGAACTGTCCACTGAACTGGGCGCGCTCGGGCACGTATTCTTCGCTCAGTTTTTCTGCTTCAAAGTTCACGCTGGAGAGGTAGTTGCTGATCGCGCCGTCGTATTGGCTGATGCGGTTGAACGCAGCCACCGACAAAGCAAAGCGCAGTTTGTCGCTCAGCTTACCGCTGGCCTTCAACTCAGCCATCACGTCCGCGTATTGGCTGGCGTCGGTGACGATGCCCACGTCTTTCCAGTTCTTGGCGGCAGAACGCACCATGGCAGGGCCGCCAATGTCGATGTTTTCGATCGCGTCGGCCAGTGTGCAACCGGGCTTGGCCACGGTGGCTTCAAACGGGTAGAGGTTGACGATCAACAGGTCGATGGTGTCGATGTTGTGTGCCTTCAAAGCCGCCATGTGCTCGGGCGTGTCGCGGCGCGCCAGCAAGCCGCCGTGCACTTTGGGGTGCAAGGTTTTCACACGGCCGTCGAGCATTTCGGGGAAGCCTGTGACCTCGGCCACTTCGGTCACGGGCAAGCCTTGTTCGGCCAAGAGCTTGGCAGTACCGCCGGTGGAGATCAGGCCCACGCCCAGGGCGTGCAGTTGTTGGGCCAGTTCGACGATCCCGGTCTTGTCGGATACGGAAATCAGGGCTTTCATCAGGGTGTTCCTCAAAGTCTAAAAATCAAAAATCAGGTGTCACTTGAGCAGCTGGTGGTCCAGCAGCTTCTTGCGCAGGGTGTTGCGGTTCAGGCCCAACCAATCGGCGGCGCGCGACTGGTTTTGTCCGGCGCGGTGCATCACCACGTCCAGCAGGGGCTTTTCGACCACCTTCACCAGCATGTCGTACAGCCCGGCCGGATCGGTGCCGTCCAGGTCGCGGAAATAGTCTTCGAGGTTGGCCCGCACACAGGCCTCAATGCTTTGTCGTTCGTTCACAGTTCCATCTCCAACACCGGCTCACAGCTCTGCACAGGCCAGCGGTCCATCTGATCGGCCAGGCCGTCCAGGTAATTGCCCACAGCGGCCCATTGGCGGTCTGCGGTTTCCAAAGTGTTCATTTGCTGCCTGAAGGCTTCGGCCCCCGGCAAGCCGCGCACGTACCAGCCGATGTGTTTGCGCGCCGAGCGCACCCCTGTGCGCTCGCCATACAGGCCGTAATGGTCTTGCAGGTGCTCGAGCAAGGCGCGGCGCACTTCGGCCACCAGCGGCGGCGCGAGCGTCTCGCCCGTGGCCAAGTAGTGCGCGGTTTCGCGAAAAATCCAGGGCCGCCCCTGTGCGGCGCGGCCAATCATGACCGCGTCCGCACCTGTCAAGGCCAGCACGGCTTTGGCTTTTTCAGGCGTGTTCACATCGCCATTGGCCACCACCGGGATGCGCAGCGCCGCTTTGACGGCAGCGATCGTCTCGTATTCGGCTTCACCCTTGTAGCCCTGCTCGCGCGTGCGGCCATGCACGGTGACCATCTGCACCCCAGCCGACTCGGCGGCGCGGGCGATGCTCAAGGCGTTCTTTTCGGTCTGGCACCAGCCGGTGCGCATCTTCAGCGTCACGGGCACGCCATGCGGCAGGGCCGCAGCCACCACCGCGCTGACGATGTCGAGTGCCAGCGGCTCGTCTTGCATCAGGGCCGACCCCGCCCATTTGTTGCAAACCTTCTTGGCCGGACAGCCCATGTTGATGTCGATGATTTGCGCCCCCCGGTCGATGTTGTAACGGGCCGCGTCGGCCATCATCTGCGCATCGGTGCCCGCGATCTGCACCGCAATCGGTCCGGGCTCGCCCTCGTGGTTGGCCCGGCGGCTGGTCTTGAGGGACTTTTGCAGATCAGGCCGCGACGTCACCATCTCGCTCACGGCGTAGCCTGCGCCGAACTGGCGGCACAGCTGGCGAAACGGCCGGTCCGTCACCCCCGCCATGGGGGCGACGAACAAGTTGTTCGGCAAGGGGTAGGGACCAATCTGCATGACTGGGAGTGTCGTGTGGGAAAAGGGGAATGCCTAAAAAGGAGGCACGATTGTAATTGCTTAATATTTCAGCAAGTGCAAGTGAGGTGTGTTAGGCAATTCACCTGCAGGCACCAGGGCACAAAACGGTCCAAGTACACTGGACCGATGGAACTTTGGCTTGAACACCTGCTGCAATGGCTGGCCCTGCCCCAGCATGGCCTTAGCACGGTGTTCGTGGTCGCCTTCGTCTCGGCCACCTTGCTGCCACTCGGGTCTGAACCCGCGGTGTTTGGTCTGATCAAACTCAACCCTGAGCTGTTCTGGCCCGCCATCGTGGTGGCCACAGCCGGCAACACCCTGGGCGGCATGCTGACCTGGTGGATGGGCAAAGGGGCACAGTCGGCCACTTCAAGATGGCGGAGTTCCGCCAGCCACATGCGGGCGCTCCAATGGCTCGAAAAACTCGGGCCCAAGGCCTGCTTGCTGAGCTGGCTGCCGGTGGTCGGCGACCCGCTGTGCGCGGTCGCGGGCTGGCTCAAGCTGCCGTTTTGGCCCTGCGCTTTTTACATGACCATCGGCAAATTCTTGCGCTACCTGTGCATGTCGCTGGCCTTGCTCTGGTTTTTTCCTCAAGGGGTGATGACATGAAAACAATGCGGCTGCTGCGCTGGTCGGCGCTGATCTTGGTGGTGGTGCTGTTTGCGGGCATGGGCCTGTCATGGGCACCCGACCGCAGCGTGGACAGCCTCAAGGAGCGGTGGGCACCCGCCCCATCCCAATTCATCCCCTTGCAAGGCATGCAGGTGCACTTGCGCGACGAAGGCCCACGCGATGACCCCGAGCCCATCGTGCTGATCCACGGCACCTCGGCCAGCTTGCACACCTGGGACGGCTGGACAGCGGCGCTCAAAGGCCAACGCCGCGTCATCCGCATGGACCTGCCCGGCTTTGGCCTGACCGGCCCCGCGCCCGATGGCGACTACCGCATGACCCGTTACGCCGACTTCATTGCCGCCTTGCTGGACCAGTTGGGTGTGCACCGTGCGGTGCTGGCAGGCAACTCGCTGGGCGGCGGCGTGGCCTGGCGCACGGCCGTGCAGCACCCCGAACGGGTCAGCCGCATGGTGCTGGTGGACGCGAGCGGCTACCCGCTGCAATCGACCTCGGTGCCGCTGGGCTTTCGGCTGGCGCAGATCGAGTGGCTAAAGCCCTTGATGAGCCGACTCTTGCCCCGGTGCATGATCGAATCCAGCGTGCGCAATGTGTACGCCAACCCCGACAAGGTCACGCCCGAACTGGTGGACCGCTACTACGAGCTGACGCTGCGCGCAGGCAACCGCGAGAGCCTGACCCAACGCATGAAGCTGCGCGAAACCGATACCCAGTCCGCCGGGCTGATTGCCACCATCGGGCAGCCCACACTGATTTTGTGGGGCGCACAGGACCGGCTCATCCCCGAGCCTTCAGGTCAACGCTTTCACCAAGACATCGCAGGCAGCCAATACGTGGTCTTTGACAGTTTGGGACATGTGCCGCAAGAGGAAGACCCACAGCGCAGCGTGGCTGAGGTGCTGAAATTTCTGACGGCCAAACGCTGACCCAGCGCCTTGGCACAATAAAAAACCGCGCCATGGCGCGGTTTTTTGTGGAGGGCGTTTCTTGGTTCAGGAGCTGAACAAGAAGTTCATCACGTCGCCGTCCTTGACGACGTATTCCTTGCCTTCGGCGCGCATCTTGCCCGCATCTTTGGCGCCTTGCTCGCCCTTGAAGGCAATGAAGTCGTCAAACGCAATGGTCTGGGCGCGGATGTAGCCCTTTTCAAAGTCGGTGTGGATCACGCCCGCCGCTTGTGGGCCGGTGTCGCCCACATGGATGGTCCAGGCGCGCACTTCCTTCACGCCCGCGGTGAAGTAGGTTTGCAGACCCAGCAAGGCGTAAGCCGAGCGGATCAGGCGGTTCAGGCCAGGCTCGTCTTGGCCCAATTCCTTCAGGAACTCCAGGCGGTCGGCATCGTCCATTTCGGACAATTCGGCCTCGATCTTGGCGCAAATGGCCACCACTGGGGCGTTTTGCTTGGCGGCAAAGGCTTTGAGGCGGTCGAGGAAAGGGTTGTTTTCAAAGCCGTCTTCCGACACGTTGGCCACGAACATGGCCGGCTTGGCGGTGATGAAGTAGAACTGCTTGAGTTCGGCGCGCTCTTCCTTGCTGAAGTCGATGGTGCGCACAGGCTGGGTGTCGTTCAGTGCCGCCAGGCACTTTTCCAAAACAGCCATCTGCTTGACGGCTTCCTTGTCGCCAGAGCGGGCGATTTTGCTCACGCGGTGGATGGCCTTTTCGGCTGCGGCCAAGTCGGCCAGGCACAGCTCGGTCTGGATGACCTCGATGTCGGCAATCGGGTCCACCTTGTTGGCCACGTGGATGACGTTGTCGTCTTCAAAGCAGCGCACCACGTTGACGATGGCGTCGGTTTCGCGGATGTGGGCCAGAAACTTGTTGCCCAAGCCTTCACCCGTGCTGGCCCCAGCCACCAGGCCGGCGATGTCCACAAATTCCACAATGGCGGGCACGATGCGCTCAGGCGTGATGATCTCGGCCAACTGCTGCAAGCGCGGATCGGGCACCTCGACCACGCCCGTGTTGGGCTCGATGGTGCAAAAAGGGTAGTTTTCAGCGGCAATGCCGGCTTTGGTCAGGGCGTTGAAAAGGGTGGATTTGCCCACGTTGGGCAAACCCACGATGCCGCATTGGAGGCTCATGGGGATCTTTCAGGTTCATTCTGGAACAGCTGGCGATTTTAGCCGGGGGGGCTTCTACAATCTTCACATGGCTACTCAACCCGACATTTGCATCCGTGGCGCTGGCATTGTGGGCCGCAGTCTGGCGCTGTTGCTGGCGCGTGAACGCCTGCGCGTGGCCTTGGTGGACGTGCCCAAACCCGACGCTGCGCCCGATGTTCGGGCCTACTCGCTCAACAGCGAAGCCAAAAACCTGCTGCAAGCGTTGCGTTGCTGGCCCGAGAGCCCAGCCGTCACACCCGTGCATCAGATGCAGATCTGGGGCGATGACGGTGGACAGCTGGCATTCAATGCCAATGACCAAGGCACGAGCGAACTCAACTGGATGGTGGACGTGCCCGTGCTCGAAGAGCGCTTGGCCGCCGCTGTGCAGTTCCAACCCCTGATCGAGGTGGTCAGCGCCCCGGTGGCCGCGCCGCTCACGGTGGTCTGCGAAGGCCGCGCCAGCCAGACGCGTGCCGATCTGGGCGTTGGCTTTGACATCACCCATTACGACCAGCACGCAGTGGCCACCCGGCTGCAGTGCGAGCAGCCCCACGGCGGCGTGGCCCGGCAATGGTTCCGCTTTGGAGAAACGCCTGGCATGTCACAAGCGCAAGCCGAAATTCTGGCGCTGCTGCCCTTGGGCGGTGAAGGCGGCCACGAGGTCGCGCTGGTGTGGTCGGTTCACCCGGCTAGGGCGCAGGCCCTGATGGCCTTGAACGCCGAAGATTTCAGTCACGAATTGGCCACGGCCTGCGGACTGGCGCTGGGCCGCATGACGCTCACATCTGAGCGCGCCGTCTGGCCCTTGCAACTGGCCCGCGCCGAGCGCTGGATCGGGGCCATGCCGGGCGCTGCCGCACAAAGTTTTGCCTTGGCAGGCGACGCCGCCCACGCCATGCACCCGCTCGCAGGACAAGGCCTGAATGTCGGTCTGGGCGACGTGGCCGAGCTGGTACAGGTGATCCGCGACAAAGAATTCTGGCGACCCTTGAATGACCTCAAGCTGCTGCGCCGCTACGAGCGCGCACGCCAAGCCGATGTGCAGGCCATGGGCCTGGTCACCAACGCCTTGCAGCGCCTGTTCGCTCAAACCGGGCCCGTCTGGCAGCAGCTGCGCAACCGGGGCTTGTCGGGCTTTGACCGCTCCGGGCCGCTCAAGCGCTGGATGACGCGCCAGGCCATGGGCACATCAGCGCCCGCCACACACACACCTCCAACCGAGAAAGCCACTTCATGAAGTTGTCACGATGGATCGCCGCCGCCCTGCTGGCGGGCTGCATGGGTCAAGCACTGGCGCAAGAAGCCACGATCCGCAAAAACCTGAGCGAGCGCCTGCCCAACATCCCGAAGATCGACGAGGTCAGCAAGACGCCGATGAATGGCCTGTACGAAGTGCGCATGGGCAGCGACATCATGTACTCGGATGCCGAAGGCAACTTCCTGATCCAGGGCGCGCTGATCGACGTCAAACAAAAACGCAACCTGACCGAAGAGCGCACCGAAAAACTGTCGGCTGTGCCCTTCGACCAGCTGCCACTCAAAAACGCTTTCACCCAGGTGCGCGGCAACGGCAAGCGCAAGCTGGCGATCTTTGCCGACCCCAATTGCGGCTACTGCAAGCGCTTTGAAAAAGACCTGCAAAAACTCGACAACGTGACGATTTACCACGTGCTCTACCCGATCCTGGGGGACGACTCCAAAACCAAATCGCGCCACATCTGGTGCGCCAAGGACAGGGCCAAGGCCTGGAACGATTGGATGATCAACGGTGTGGCACCTGCAGCCAACGCGTGTGACTCGTCCACCATCGATGCCAATGTGGAGTTTGGCAAAAAGCAGCGCATCACCGGCACCCCCACATTGTTCTTTGCCGATGGCTCGCGCGTGCCTGGTGCCGTGCCGATTGCCCAAGTCGAAAAAATGCTGGCTGACATCAAATGACGCACACCCATCACCCTGAAGACGCCACTTGGGCGCTCATCCGACGCCTCGGTTATGCCGGGCTGATCCCCTTTGTTTTTCTGGCCCTGTGCCTGTGGGCGGCTGGCCCCGAGCTGCACCCCTATGTGGCGCTGTCCATGCAGGGGTACGGTGCGGTGATCGTGTCGTTTCTGGGCGGCATCCATTGGGGTGTGGGCTTTCGCAACGCGCTGATCACGCCCGAAGCACCGCGCATCCATTTCACCTGGGGCGTGGCCCCCACGCTGCTGGCTTGGGTGGGCGTGATGATGCCCGCCTTTGCGGGCTTGCCACTGTTGGGCTTTGTGCTGATCGGCTGCTATGTGATGGACCGCCGCACCTGGCCGGCTGCGGGGCTGGCCCCCTGGCTGCCCATGCGCTTGCAGCTCACCATCGTGTCCAGCCTGAGCTGCTTTTTGGCCGCGGGCGCGACCTGATGGCGGCGTCTGCTGGCCTTTGACTGAAGCTGTGGGAGCCGCGCCCTCGCGGCGACGATCCCACCACGAACAACCATCGCCGCGAGGGCGCGGCTCCCACACCAGCACCGAGTCATGAGCCACATTCACTACACGGTCGAAGCCGCCGACCTCCATGCCCATTTGTTCACGGTCACGCTGACCATTGCCCAGCCCGCAGCAACGCAAACCGTGTCGCTGCCCGTTTGGATTCCTGGCAGCTACTTGGTGCGTGAATTCGCAAAACACCTGCAAAGCCTGAGCGCACGGCAAGGCCGCCGCACGGCTGCGGTCAAGCAAGTGGACAAATGCAGCTGGGAAGTGGCCTGCCGCCCCGGTGAGCCGCTGGTGCTCAGCTACGAGGTCTACGCCTTCGACAACTCGGTGCGCACCGCGTGGCTGGACAGCCAGCGCGGGTTTTTTAATGGCACCAGCCTTTGCCTTCGCGTGCATGGACAAGAGCACCTGCCGCAACAGCTGCAATTGCAAGCCGTCAAAGGCCAAGCCGACTGGCAAGCCGCCACGGGCCTGACCCCGCTCAAGATCGACAAAAAAGGTTTTGGCCTGTACCAGGCTGCAGACTACGACGAACTGGTGGACTGCCCGGTGGAGCTGGGCACCTTCTGGTCTGGCCGTTTCAGCGCCTGCGGCATACCGCACCGCTTTGTGGTGGCGGGCGCCCTGCCCTCGTTCGATGGCGAACGCCTGCTGGCCGACACGCAAAAGATCTGCGAAGCCGAAATCCGTTTTTGGCACGGCAAAGGCGCGCAGGCGGGTAAAAAAGCCCCGCACCAGAACTACCTGTTCATGCTCAACGCTGTCAACGACGGTTACGGCGGGCTGGAGCACCGCAACAGCACAGCGCTCATTTGCGGCCGCCGCGACCTGCCACGCCAAGGTGAAAAGAAAACCGGCGAGGGTTACACCACCTTGCTGGGCCTGATCAGCCACGAGTACTTCCACACCTGGAACGTCAAGCAGTTGCGCCCCGATGCCTTTGCGCGCTACGACTACATGCGCGAGAACTACACGCCCCTGCTGTGGTTCTTTGAGGGTTTCACCAGCTACTACGACGACCTGCTGCTGCGCCGCGCAGGCCTGATCGACGACGCCACCTACGCCAAGCTCTTGGGCAAGGCCATTGCCCAAGTGCAGCAAACGCCCGGCCGCCATGTGCAGACCGTGGCGCAGGCCAGTTTGGACGCCTGGGTCAAGTACTACCGCCAAGACGAGAACACCCCCAACGCCACCGTGAGCTACTACACCAAGGGCTCGCTGGTGGCCTTGTGCCTGGACCTCACGCTGCGCTGCGAGTTCAAGACCGAAGGCCACACGCTGGATGACGTGATGCGAGGTCTCTGGAAGCGCTGCAAGGCCGGCCCAATGCGCGAGCAGGACCTGCTGGACGAACTGCAAACACTGACCGGTCGCAGCTGGGCACGCGAAATCAAGGCCTGGGTGCATTCGACAGCCGATTTGCCGCTGGCGAAGCTATTGGAATCGCAAGGCCTGCGCATCCACGCCGAACCGGGCAACTTTGCCCAGCACTTGGGGGTGCGCGCTGTGGACAGCCAGGGCTCGGTGCAGATCAAGGTGGTGCTGCGCGGCAGCGCGGCCGAGCAGGCGGGCTTGGCAGCAGGCGACGAATGGCTGGGGCTGGATGTGGGCGCGCGCGGTCAAGGCGGCAGCTGGCGCGTGAGCCAACTCGAAGACGTGCCCGCCCTGCTGGGCAAGACGCGCCAGCTCACCGCGCTGGTGTCACGTGACCGACAACTGCTGCGCCTGCCGATGACGGTGCCAGAGCCAAGCACCGTGTGGCGGCTGGAAGTGCCCCAGGAACGACAAGCCAGCTGGCCTGCTGTCTGAATTTCAGGGGACCCATCGCGGCGGGGGCGCCGCTCCTACACTGCAACGATGATGAGCACGCCCTGTGGAAGCCCCGCCCTCGGGGCGATGTGCGGGCTGCAGGCGCCCTATCGGGGCGCGGGCGCCGCGCCCCCCTACAACAAGCTTCACTTCTTGCGAAGGTCGACCACCCGTTTGGCTTTGCCCTGGCTGCGCTCGACTCCGCCTTCGGCCTTGAGCTCAATCGCCACGCTCGAACCGATGAACACCTTGATCTCGTGCTGAAGCTGCTTGGCGGCAGCGCGGGCTTCGATGCTGTCGGGTGACACGCCGGGCTTGGTCTCAACCAGCACCTTCAGGTCGTCCATCGGGCCGTCGCGGGTGAGCACGCACTGGTAGTGCGGGGCCAATTCACTGCGCTTCAAGATCAGCTCTTCGATCTGGCTGGGGAACACGTTCACGCCGCGAATGATCATCATGTCGTCACTGCGGCCGGTGATCTTTTCCATGCGGCGCATGGTGCGGGCCGTACCGGGCAAAAGGCGCGTCAGATCGCGCGTGCGGTAGCGGATGATGGGCAGCGCTTCCTTGGTCAGGCTGGTGAACACCAGCTCACCCATCTCGCCGTCGGCCACCGGCTCGCCAGTTTCGGGGTGGATGATCTCGGGGTAGAAGTGGTCTTCCCAGATGGTCGGGCCGTCCTTGGTCTCGATGCATTCACTCGCCACGCCCGGGCCCATGACTTCGGACAGGCCATAGATGTCCACCGCATCGATGGCCATGCGTTTTTCAATCGCGGCACGCATGTCGTTGGTCCAAGGCTCGGCACCAAAGATGCCGATGCGCAGCGATGAGGTCTTGGGGTCGATGCCTTGGCGCTCGAACTCGTCGGCAATCGCCAGCATGTAGCTGGGCGTGACCATGATGATGTTGGACTTGAAATC